>CALHBW010000138.1 GCA_937930625.1 uncultured Saprospiraceae bacterium
GCTACAATTTCGTATTTTGCTATAAAACAGCGATTTGTAGCTTCTGCCCGACATAGTTTTTCATCGTCTGGGAGATGCTGAAATAAATTCAGCAAGACGTTTTCTTTTGGGTTTTTTGAGCCATGTATAGTAGTATGGACGGGTAGCCAAATTTAAGTTTAAGTAATTCATTTTCAATGAATTACCACAACTTAAAGTGCCACTTAGCTCAGTCCAACCACTTACTAAAGATTGTATGATGTAGAGAAAATTCATGAATTTTCTCTACATCATACACAAATCATCATCTGACTTCTGACAATGAAAATGGTCTGACTTCTCAACTCTGAATATTACAATTCATTCTCCATATCCACCAAAACAGGCTCATTCAAAAACACCACCTTACCGCGCTTACTGCCTTGACCTTCAAGCACAATACCTTGCCACTTATCACCACAATCATTTTCGAGCGTTGCGCCGTCCAAGACCAGTTCTGCGCCTGATTTTACCGTAATTTTTGCTTTTTTGGGTAATGAAAGTCGGCACTTTACCGTCAATTTAGCACCGGATTTGATGGTCACATGTCCTTCCAAATCCTTCGCGCCATACCATGTGACATCATCGTTGATGTAAATATGCTGTTCGGGGTCAAGCTTGCACCAAGTCGGCGCGATAAGTCCGCGTTGTGCAGAGCCTTTTTTCGCAATATTACGCTGTACGATTCCTATCTGGCAAGGCGTCCACGAGTTTTGGTGCGTGTTGTAATCCATCACATTATTCGACCAACCATCTATACATTCGGGACGTTTGCGGTTTTGCGAATAACAATTTTTGTGATTGGGCGTATCGTCACAACGGTCATTGCCCTTCCATGTATGGCGCAAGCCCAAGATATGCCCGATTTCGTGATTCAAAACCCCATGACAGTACCATGCCCCGCGATTGAAAGGCTTGCCGTGGCGCACTGTCGGATTATTGTACATAAAATAATTGCCCGCTACTTTTATCGCGCCTTCTCTAAGAAAAGCAATGCCCGTAAGTGTATTGCTATAAGCCGTAGAAGCAATGCTGTCGGGATGATGTGGCATCATAAAAATATTCAATACCTTACCCTTTTGCACAATATATTTATCAATAACTTCCTTTTTATAATTATTCTTGTTTTTTCCCGTTTTAACAAAATAACATAATTCATCATCATCATGGAAATATACGCCATCGTCACCCGGAATATTCGGGTCGCCGGCTATCACATAGCGATAATTGATGGGCAATTTGGGCGTAGTATTGCCCACAGGCAGGTGCATTTCTTTATTGCGAATAACGTGTGAATTGGTGTGTTTTAGCCAATCTTTGCAATATTTCACGCCTTCTGCTTCCGTAAAATTGCCTCTGCCATTGCTACGACGCATAATGTGGAAATTGACCCGGACGAGTTTGAGTTGGTGATGCTCGGGATGGGCAGCATCGGGGATATAATTTGATTGGTCATTGCAATCGTAGCCCGAACCTCCGCTTGCTGATTTACCGGAATTGGCAGCATCGGACGCAAGCTGTTCGACCTCATTCATCGTCAAAAATTGACGCGTATTACGTGGTGAACAATTTATTATCATACCACAAACAACCAATAATAATATTAACCCGACTAAATAACGCATTTGTTTTAGTTTAAAGTCCGTAGTCCATAGTTGATAGTTCATAGAAGAAGCGTGTGTGTTGTTGTTTTTACGTTTCCCTAAAACTATTAACCATTTGACCATAGACAAGTTTTTTTTAATGAAAAAAGAGCAGTAAATTTGTTTGTTTTTAGACCTACTAATAAACGATTTGTTACTATTTATTTTGTAAATAATTAATAATCAAAATTTTACACAGAAAAAACGATAACAACGATAACACAATAATATAACAACACGATAACACGACAACGCAATTATGAAAATAAGAATCCTACTTTTATTCACCGCAGCAACATTTTTGCTGGCGTGTAATTCCGAAAAAAATGACATCAAAAAGCAAATCGGCGACCTTGAGACGGAAGTCGAAACTCAAGCCACCGCCCAATCTGTCACCAATTTATTCAACAAGTATGATGAATACGTCAAGACATTCCCCGACGATGCAGAGATGAACGGACGCTACATGTACCGTTCGGCAGGCTTGGCATATCGTGCAGGCAATTACGCCAAAACAGCCGAATATCTGGAGCGCGGTATCAAAGATTTTTCGACATCAAGTATCACGCCAAGCAGCCATGTTTTGTTAGGGACGGTGTATGAGGAAAATTTGAATAACATGGACAAAGCCAAAACGTCTTTTCAGCATGTTTTGGATAATCATCCCAATCATGAAGGCGCAGAGCGCGCCGCGCTTTTCTTCAAGCCTGCGGACGAAAAATTGCAAATACTTATCGCACAAAAAGAGGCTATATTGAACGACGAAAACGGCAATATCAAGCCACGTATTGCTGCTGATTTGTATCAAAAATATACAGCATACGCCCAGCAATTTCCTGACGACAAAACCCGTTCGCCAAACTACCTTTTGAAAGGCGGCGAAATGCTGAGTTTTATGAACAATCCGGCGGCAGCGGCAAAGGCTTTTGAGCAGGTTTTGGTGCAATATCCCAAGAGCGAATCTGCGCCATCAGCTACACTTCAGTTGGCTGGTTTGTACGACGACCAACTCAACAAAAGCATTGAAGCTCAAGAACTTGGGCAAGCATTTGTGAATACTTTCCCAAATCACCCTGATGTGGAAAAGGCAAAATACTATCTCAAACCGGAAAAGGAACGCCTCGATATGCGTATCACCGAATTGGAAGGACAACTTTATCCTGAAAGCGCGTCCAAAATCGACCCGATTGCTGCCGGAAAACTCATTAGAAAATACGAAACTTACACCAAAAAGTTTCCGAAAAGCGATAATGCCGCCATGTATCTCTACAAAGCGGGCGAGGTTGCCCGTTCTTCGGGCGATATGCGTCGGTCAGTTACTTTATTGGAGCAGTTGTACGACAATCATCGCAGTTATGAAAAAGCACCGCAAGCCTTATTTTTAGCGGGTTTTATTTATGAAAATGATTTGAAAAATCTCGACAAAGCAAAAGAGATTTACGACAAATTTATGAAGAAATACCCCGACCACGAACTCGCTGCATCCGTCAAATTCTCCCTCCAAAATCTCGGCAAACCCGCCGATGAAATTATTCAGGGATTTGAGAAGAAAGAAGACTCTTAATAATGCTACAATGTGATAATGCTACAATGAGATAATGAAAGAAACATTGTAGCATTATCGCATTTAAGCATTATAGCATTGACTTCGGAATAACATTTGCCTTGTTTATATCGTTTTCTTGACTGAAAAAGATAAATCAATGCACAAAACAATTTTCTTAGTCCTAATCTCAATTACACTTTCCAATATTTCCTTTGCACAAAACCGTATTGCGCTCATCAAAAAAGACGGTAAATTTGGCTTTATTAATGATAAAGGCAAATATATTGCAGAGCCAATTTACGAAGAAGCGTTTTCTTTCAGTGAAAATTTCGCGCCTGTCATGGTGGATGATAAATGGGGCTTCATTGACAAGTCAGGGCAAATGGTTATTGAACCACAATACGATTACGCCAATTGGTTTTGGGAAGGACTTGCCGCCGTCAAAAAAGGTGAAAAATACGGTTATATCAATCCAAAAAATCAGCTCGTCATCCCCTTTCAATACGATTATACCTTTAGTTTTTCGGAGGGTTTGAGTATGGTTGAAATGGACGGTAAGGCAGGTTATATCAACAAATCAGGCGAGGTCGTCATTCCGGTAAAATACGCGCAAGCCTTTGATTTCTATAAAGGTATCGGTCCGGTACAGGACGCAGAAGGGCGTATTTTTTTTATTGATAAAAAAGGTAAAAAAGTCGATAAACCCTTTCTCAATCACCTCATTCTCAAAAAACAAGACTACATTTATTTTTATGAAAACGACAGAATCGGCATCAAAAACAAACGCGGCAAAGTACTCACCACAGCCCGTTACGATGCGCTCGGAACGCTCTACAAGAATCGTGTATTCTACAAAATCGGCGATGAAAAATACGGCATAGCCACCAAGACAGGCACTATCAAACGCAAGCCTCGCTATGATGATGTACAAGGATTTTCGGAAGGTTTGGCAGCCGTAAAAGTTGATGGCGAATGGGGCTACATTCATCACCGAAAAAGCATGGTCATTGCACCGCGTTTTGAAGATACCCGCCCGTTTTCCAAAGGACTCGCCGCCGTAAAAATGAACGGCAAATGGGGCTATATCAATAAGAAAGGAACGCTTGTCATTCCCTGTCAATTTGACGATAATAATGATGAAATGTTTGTGAAAGTGAAGTGAATTGACGAGTTGATGAATTGATGAATTGATGAGTTGATGAGTTGTCGTGTGTCGTCATCAACACATCAACTCGACAACTCGACAACTCGTCAACTCGTCAACTCATTACCTCGCTTCTGCGCCAACAAATACAGCACCGCCATACGTACCGCTACGCCGTTTTCGACTTGTTGAAGAATGATGGATTGCTTCGAGTCGGCTACATCGCTTGTGATTTCTACACCGCGATTAATTGGTCCGGGGTGCATGATTACGATGTCTTTTTTTACGCTGTCGAGCAGTTCGCGATTGATACCGAAATGTTGAGCGTACTCGCGGAGCGAAGGGAAATACTTGATGTCTTGGCGTTCCAATTGAATACGAAGAATATTCGCCACATCACACCATTGTAGTGTATCTTTTACATCATAACTTACCTGAACACCAAGACTTTCTATATGTCGCGGGATGAGCGTGGGCGGTCCGCATACACGTACATTCGCACCCATTTTTTTCAAACAAAAAATATTGCTCAATGCCACGCGCGAATGTAAAATATCGCCGAATATTGCGATATTTTTCCCTTCCAAATTGCCAATCGCTTCGCGCATCGAATAGGCATCGAGCAAGGCTTGGGTCGGGTGTTCGTGTGTACCGTCGCCGGCATTGATGATATTGGCATCGATATGCCGCGAGAGGAATACATGCGCGCCGGGCGCAGGATGGCGCATCACGACCATATCCACTTTCATTGACAGGATATTATTCACCGTATCCAGCAGCGTCTCTCCTTTTTTTACGGAAGAAGACGAAGCTGAAAAATTGACTGTATCGGCAGAAAGGCGTTTTTCGGCAAGTTCAAATGAAATGCGGGTACGAGTCGAATTTTCAAAAAATAAATTCGCTACCGTAATATCGCGCAAAGAAGGCACTTTTTTTATCGGACGATTAATCACCTCCTTAAACTGCACCGCCGTATCGAGAATCAACTCAATATCTTCGCGTGTAATGTATTTAATGCCTAATAAATGTTTCGTACTTAACATATGAGACGTGAGAAGTGAGACGTGAGAGATAAGACGAGAGAAATGAGAGGTGAGACGAGAGGGTGAGACGTGAAAGTATTTTCTCTACTCCCACGTATATTCTCTCTCGTCTCTTGTCCCTCATCTCTCTCCTCTACTTCTTTGGATATAAAAATATTTTATGATTACCGTTTGATTTTTCAGCCCAATCGACTGCTACGTATGCCTCGTCCACTGCATCTACTGTAATGCCCGTATAGTCAGATTGAATGGGTACATGCCGATTAAATCGCCTGTCCACCAGCGAAAGCAACTCTACTTTATCGGGGCGTCCGTAGTGTTGGAGTGCATCCAGCGCAGCGCGAATCGTGCGTCCTGTATAGAGTACATCATCCACAAGAATCACCTTTTGCCCGTCCACGAGAAAGTCCATTTCCGTAGTATTGGCAATGAGTGGTTTGTTGCGCGTCCTGAAATCGTCACGATAAAAAGTTACATCCAATTTACCATAGCGAATAGACGACACCCCCAATATTTTGCTTATTTTTTTGTAAATGTGATTGGCAAAAAGCACCCCGCGCGGCTGCACGCCAATCAGGCAAGAATGACCGAAATCATCGTGATTCTCAATGAGTTGATGGCAAAGTCGGTCAATAGTAAATTTGAATTTTTTCCCCTCAAGTATGACGCGGTCTTGCATGATGAATGAGTAAGTGAATAGATGAGTAAATGTTTTCATTAAATTCGAATGATGAAATGCGCTTATCTATCTACTCATTTCATCATCTGTTCACTTACTCATTTTTGCGAAAGCAAAGGTAAGACTTTGTAGTGGCTTTGCAAAATGATGAAACATTAGCACCGTTCAAATCTGAATTGGATTTTGGAATTTGTTTTTTGGAATTTTTCAAGTGACAACTTGAACTACATATTTTCATTTTTTCATAATAAATTCATATAAAAGTCGTTATTTTGCGTAAAAAATAAAGTCAAAATATTGATATTCAATAATAAATTCCAAAATCCATCCCGATAGCTATCGTGGACAAATTCCAATCCCAAAATGAGGTATGAATTTTGATTTTATTTTATTGGAAAAAAAATAATGAATCATTCGGGTTACGGATTTCGGGTTCTCAAATACTTTAAGTAATTATTTGCTAACTCGCACCCCGCAACTCGCAACTTGAACAAAATATGAGATTAACAATCTTAATGTTGAGCCTTTTAATGAGTACTTTTTGTTGGGCATCCGATAGTACTCCGGCTGCAAAAGAAACCTTATACGCCATCCAACTCGGCGCATCCAACCAACCCGATATGAAACGCTATAATAAGGTGAAAAACTACGGTTATATCTATACAGTAGATGCCCAAAACGGTATGTTGCGCGTCATGCTCGGCAGCTATACCAGCAAGTCAAAAGCAAATGTAGCATTGAAAAAAGTCAAGTCACGCGGCTTCAAAGACGCCTTCATTTCAGGCGGCTATGTGACTGAAAATAAAGTATATACGGTACAATTTGCTTCTTATTTGTATGCCGATAAAGTTGATTGGGACAAATTGCAACAAGTCGGTATGGTACAGGTAGATGCTTCCGAAGGAAGAATCAAATTAGTCAGTGGTAATTTTTCCGAAAAAAGTACCGCAGATGATTACAAAAACAGTCTGCGAAGCATGGGCTACAAAGACGCCTTCGTGCGTCAAGTTAATGAAGCGCGATTGCTCAATATCGGTACAAATTACAGTACAACGACTATTAGCAGTTCATCCTCGCCATCATCATCTTCTACCAGTGGCGGTGGCATGACGGATATGGAGAAACTACCGATTTATGCCAAACTCAATTCATTTGAGCGCGAAAATATCGTCTTACTCGACAACAGATACCATATGAAGATGGATGAGCGCACATTCGTTCCACTTTCCGATTATCAACCCGGCACACTCGGCGGCACGATTATCGTGGATTCGCAGCCTGTAACACGCACATATTCAGGCGGTACGATAATTAGTTCGACTCCTGTAACGACGACGAGCAGCCCGACAATTATTTCAAGCAGTCCTGTGGTGACAACGAGTAGCCCAACCGTCATTTCGAGTAGTCCTGTCGTAGTCGGTGGTACAGATTATCGCATCCAACTCGCGGCAGTTCGCAATTACGACCCGAATCAATTTTCAAGCGTCATTTCGCTCGGCTCGGTAAAACTCGAAGAAGCCGGAACGGGCGTCAACCGCGTGATGATGGGCAATTACGGTACATTGGGCGAAGCGCAAGCCGTCCTCAATGCCGTCAAATCGCAAGGCTTCCCTACTGCCTACATTTTGAGGTATGCGAATGGCGTGAGAGGGGGAAAGGTTAATTAGTCAATAGTTGATTAGGTTTATTGAGTTCATTGGGTTATTGAATTTGCTACGCAAAATCTTATTCATTTGAACCTATTCAGCTCAATAAACCTAATCAACTCAATCAACCAAATAAACCAATCACTAAAAATGAAAAGATTAGAGCAGTTGAAAAGTTTATTGGCAGACGCGCCCGGCGATTCATTTATCACCTTCGCTATTGCCAAAGAATATGAGAAAATCGGCAATACAGACGAAGCCCTCAACCATTATCTGATGATAGCCAAAAATGAGCCGAATTACGTTGGTTTGTATTATCATTTGGGTAAATTGTATGAAGAACGCAGCGATATTAGTACCGCAATTTCAACTTACGAAAAGGGTATGGAAATCGCCAAAGCAGCCGGAGATGACCACGCTTTCAGCGAATTGGCAGGAGCGAAAATGGCAGTGGACGACATTTAATATTTTTTGCAAATATTGCCTCACGCGGAGAACGCAGAGGTCGCAGAGAATTGATTATCAGTACGCTGCGTTCTCTGCGAACTCTGCGTGAAAAGAGCGTTTTATTGAATTTGCAAAAATTGCCAACGAACCATATTTTTTTTATTTTTAAATATAAAAACGGCACAAAATCAAGAGGTTTTGTGCCGTTTTATTTCTCTCTAAAATTGAACTTGTACTTGATTCTTGAACTTGTACTTGATGATGTATTCCATTCAAAAAATAGCTGATATTCTCTCTGCTACCTTCTTAAATGAAGTGGCATATCCGGCGAATATTACCCAACTATTATTTGATAGTCGTAAGGTGTCGCTGCCGCATGGTTCGCTGTTTTTTGCGATAAAAGGAGCGCGACACGATGGGCATGATTACATTGAAAATGCTTATGAAAAAGGTGTTAGAAATTTCGTTATAAGTGAAAGAAAAAACCTTCCCATTTTTCCTGATGTAAATTATTTTTTGGTTAAAAACCCTCTTCAAGCCCTCCAAACCTTAGCCCAACATCACCGCCAACAATTCAACTTTCCCATCATCGGCATCACAGGTAGCAATGGCAAAACCATCATCAAAGAATGGCTCTACGAATTGCTACGCGAAGAGTATAATATCGTTCGTAGTCCGAAAAGTTATAATTCGCAGATAGGTGTGCCGCTTTCGGTTTGGCAAATAGATGAGGCGCATAATTTAGGCATATTTGAAGCCGGAATTTCGCAGACGGGCGAGATGGAAAAACTGGCAAATATCATTCAGCCGGACATCGGGCTGCTGACCAATATCGGCGAGGCGCATAGCGAAGGTTTTGCGAGTATTGAAGAAAAATTACGAGAGAAAATAGAGTTGTTTTCTTCTTGTAAAACAATGATTTATCGAAATGATAATGAATTGATTAATAAAGAAATAGCTAAGATGTCAGATACTTTTGAAGTGTCTGATATCTTTACTTGGGGGCAAAAAGAAGATGCTGATTTATTCATTAAAAATATTGAGAAAAAAGAGGGTAGCACTATACTCCATGCGAATTTGAAGCGAAAACAGAGCGTCCACTCCAAAGGGGGAGATATTCAGATAGAAGTCCCCTTTACTGACGATGCTTATTTAGAAAATATCGCTCACTGCTGGGCGGTCATGCTCCATTTAAATTACGATAATGAAACCATCAAAAAACGCATCAAACGTCTCCAAAGCGTTCCCCTTCGCCTCGAACTCAAAGCGGCGGTCAACAACTGTACGCTCATCAATGACAGTTATAATAACGACCTCAATTCTTTGGAAATCGCATTGGATTTTCTGGCACAACAAGGCGGAAATACGCCGGCTACATTGATACTTTCCGATATTTTACAGACCAATCAAACACCGGATATTTTGTATCAGCGCGTGGCGGAATTGGTGAATGAAAAACAAATCAATCGTTTTATTGGTGTGGGAAATGCTGTTTTTTCGATAAAAAAATATCTGCCCACCGACCTCTCTACTAACTTTTATTCTACGACAAAGGATTTACAAAACGACCTTTCTAATCTACAATTTAATCGGGAAAATATCCTATTGAAAGGTGCGCGAGTCTTTGAATTTGAACGTATTGCGCGGATATTGGAACAGAAAGCGCACCGCACCGTACTCGAAATTAATCTCAATGCCCTCACGCACAATCTCAACGTATATAGCCGCTACCTAAAGCCCGAAACAAAAGTCATGGCAATGGTCAAAGCGGCAGCTTATGGTAGTGGGAGTGATGAAGTGGCGCGTCTGCTCGAATTTCAAAATGTTGATTATTTTGCAGTCGCATATACGGATGAAGGTGTGGAATTGCGCGAGGCAGGCATCCGGCTACCGATATTGGTACTGAATCCCGAAGCAGCGAGTTTTGACGCGCTCATTCGACATGAATTGGAGCCGGAAATATATAGCTTGGAAGTTTTAGAAAATTTTTCAAAAGAACTTGATTATCAAAAAATTAGCTCCTACCCTATTCATCTGAATTTGAATACGGGGATGAATCGACTTGGTTTTGAAGAGACTGATATAGATGACTTAGTTCATCATTTAAACGAAAATAAAAGTGTACGGGTAGCGTCTGTTTTTTCACATCTCGCAGGTAGCGATGATGCTGAATTTGACGACTTTACCCAACAACAAATTACGCAATACAATTTTTTATATAAAAAAATAAAAACAAAAGTTGGCTATGCTCCTATGCGTCATATACTCAATTCAGGCGGTATTGTGCGCTTTGCCAATGAGCAAATGGATATGGTGCGTTTGGGTATTGGATTATACGGAATAGGCTGTGCAGAAATTCAAGATGAGCTTGAAGTAGTCAGTACACTCAAAGCCACTATTTCGCAAATAAAAACTGTGCACAAAAACGACACTATCGGTTATAATCGCGCCGGAAAAGCAAATCATGATATGCGTATTGCGACCATCAGTATCGGCTATGCCGATGGCTTTTTACGGCAACTGGGCAACGGGCGTGGCAGCGTTGTCATTCACGGGAAAACGGCGCGTACTATCGGGAATATTTGTATGGATATGTGTATGGTGGATGTAACGGAAATCCCGGAAGCCGGTCTAGGCGATGAAGTGATTATTTTCGGAAAAGAGAAGCCTGTTCAAGTGCTTGCAATTGAGTTACAAACAATTGCTTATGAGGTGTTTACCAATATTTCGGGGCGGGTAAAGCGCGTTTATTTTCAAGAGTAAATTCTGCAAATAGTGTCTCACGCGGAGAACGCAGAGGTCGCAGAGAATTGATTATCAGTACTCTGCGTTCTCTGCGACCTCTGCGTGAGATGAAAGTTTTATTGAATTTGCAAAAAATGTCAAAAAACCACTTAATTTAGCGAAGCAGGGACATAAGTTTCCTGCTGCACAACTTCCATCACAGTACGAAAAGCCACGTATTTACCCTTATATTTTTCGGTGTGGTCGGCTTGCAATCGCTTGGCGTGAGTATCCTGATATTCCCGGAACTTTTCTATGCTTGGCGAAAGGTATTGAATGGCAAAAGTGACACCGTCTTTTTCCTCTTCGCCAAGTATCCGCGACATTTTATATTCGACAAATAAGCCTGTATCCATCACATCAGGAATGTGTTCTTCACGCATCCATTTTTCCCAATCCTCTCTGAATTGAGTCATTATTTTTACGGTAACATTATATAGAATCATATTTATAAGTTCAATCCCGATAGCTATCGGGAAAGTTCATGTATCAAGCTCAAATCTGAACGCAGTTTTATCATTTTGTTCTGATAATCAAATAATTCGACGAAATTTACGTCGTTCAACATACAAATTCAAAACATTAACAAAAAATCAGCGAATTTGCGCTAATAAAATTTTATCTTAGCTTAATCTAATTTTTAAACACATTTTAATAAATATGAAAAAAATATACTTATTTTTAATCTTTACAATATTCGCGGTAGTTACTTTTGCCCAAGAGAATGGCTGTGATAATCAGCGTTATATCAATGAAATTTTTACGGATGTAACGGTCACGGAAGCCGTTAAGTTTGGAGAAAATTACACTTTTGGAGGTGATTTTCAAGAGTTGTATATGGATGTGTATGAACCGACGGGCGATACCCGCACAGACCGTCCGGTGGTTGTTTTTGCATTTGGAGGCGCGTATGTGCAAGGTGACCGTACACAGGTAGCGAGTTTTTGTGAGGAGTTTGCACGCAAAGGATTTGTTGCTGCTGCGATTGATTATCGGATTTATGCAGTTGATTTTGCGAATATTCCTGATTCGTTGGGGATGTTGGATATTATTACCAAATCTATCGGGGATATGAAGGCTTCGATACGTGCTTTGCGTAAGAGTGTGGACGAGGGAAATCCTTATGGTATCGACCCAAATTTTGTTTTTACGGGTGGGCTTTCTGCCGGAGCGATTACGGCTATGCACGTTGCCCAACTTGGCGAAGACGATACCGATATTTTACCGCAGTACGTCACCGATGCCATAGATGCCAATGGCGGTTGGGAAGGCGATACAGATGACCCCGACAATTCTGCAATGGGATATTCTTCTGAGGTACAAGGAGTTGTGAGTTATCTTGGCGCGATGCACCGCCGCGCATGGCTGGATAGTGATGATGTACCTTTCATCAGCATACATGGCACGGCAGATGATGTAGTGCCTTATGGTCATGGGATTGTGACCTTATTCAATCTTGTTCAATTGGGTAGTTTGGAGGGTAGCGGTGCGTTACACCCTTATGCCGACCAAGTGGGTATCACCAATCAATTGATTACTGTTCCCGGAGGTGGTCATGGCAATAATTTTCCGCAAATTTACTGGGATAGTATAGCGGTAGATTCCGGGAAATTTTTGGAAACTATCGTATGTGGCACAGGCGGCAGCGTGAGTATCAACGAGCCGGAAGATGTGAGTGATTATATCACAATTGCACCAAATCCGGCTAGCGAACAGACGATTATTCGTTTTAATAATTTGAATAAAATGTATAACTTATCTTTGTATAATGCTTTTGGTCAACGAATTACATTTTACAATAATCAAAATAATAATGATTTTACCTTGAATCGGAAT
>CALHBW010000139.1 GCA_937930625.1 uncultured Saprospiraceae bacterium
CGCCAACCCGTTCCTGCCGAAAATCGCAATTCGGTATTTTCCGCTACATTATAATTAACACCAAATCGCGAGGTCATAAAACCCCCAAATTCCTGATGCACATCCCAGCGAACACCCGTTATCAATTTGAATTTTTCAAAACGTGAAGTATTCTCCATAAAAAAGCCCGGAATACGATTTTGTTGTAGCATTGCACGCTCGGCAATCGTCTCTTTGATAGTCGAATGGCGGTAGCTGAGTCCGGCTTTTACATTATGCTCATTCGCATCGCCGTATATTTGTTCAAACTGCAAATTGGCATAAGCAAACTGCTGCAAACCCGTATATGGCGTGATGCCGTAATACGAATTTTGCTGATGAAAAAACGCCGCACCGATGAATTTAATTTGCTGTTTATCAGAGAAAATATAACCTGTTTTGGTCGAAATTTCAGGTTGAGAAATCGCTACATCTTGCCCATACACTTCGGAGCTTCCTCTGTGGTCTTTTCTAACGAAATTCTTCTCACCTCCCGTCCGCGTCTCATGCCAATATCGTAGCGCGACTTCCGAAAATAACCCTTCAGTTACCGATTTCGTTTGAATTTTATGATAAATTGCTTGTCGTTCGACCAAAGGAAAATCCAAGAAATTATCGTCATTCCAATCCCTGCGAAAGCCCGGACGCGAGATATGCGCCGACGTGAAACTCGACCAACCTTGCGGTGCTTGGTAGGCATAATTCGCATTGAATTGATGAATTCCGAAGCTGTTGACGTAAGCATTGAGCAACAAGCCTTCTTCATTTTGCGGTTGTTTGGGAATCACATTTATCTGCCCACTCATGCCCTCGAAGCCCTGTAAGACAGAATTTGCACCCTTTGCAATGAAGATTTTATTGACCAAAGTACCCGGATAACTACTCACGCCATAGGTATATCCCAAGCCCTGAATCATCGGCAATCCATCAAACAAAAGTTGATTATAAACGCCCGATAAACCCAAGATTCTCAACTCTTTAGCATTGGTCACGACATTGGTGGTGACGGGTTGTACGCTGGCTTGTGTATCAAAACATCCCGCGAGGTCGCAGCAAGCCGCCTTCGCCAATTCGCCTTCGGTGATGACTTCGATTTTGGTGGCATCGTTGGTGATATAGGTATCTGAGCGTTGAGTAGAAATGACGACTTCGGAGAAGGTCGAACCCTTATCTTGTCCCATTTCAAATAGAAGGTTATTCTGTCCGTCGGCGATGGTCAAGGTATCATTTTCATAACCAATATAGCTGACAATGAGTTGATTGCGTTCCGCTACAAATGGGATGTCAAATGCTCCGTCGTTGTCCGTAAACGTTCCGGTAGTGGAGTTTTGCCAATATATATTCGCACCAACAAGCGGCGTACCATCTGCTTTATCAATCAATTTTCCGGTCAATGATTGAGCGAATGTCGAAGTACCAAGTGCAAGTAGTATTATCGTGATAATTTGTTTCATAACATGAATACAAACGTTTGTTTGCGTGGCAAAGTTATGTATTATTTATTATAAATATCGCTCTTGCAACTACATTGCTATTGCAACTTGATGTCATGTAGAACTAATTTTTTAGTTGTATCGGTTTTTTATTGGGTTAAAAGTTTTATAGCTCGCTTAATCTACGTGCTTTTACCTAGATTTGGCGAGCTATAAAACATTAAATTTTTGCTAATTAATTGATATTCAACACATACAAAGCTAAATCTTCATCATCATTGGGCAGACGAATAATTTTATCATACACAAAACCCAATCGCTCTAAAAGGTTGATAGAACGCTGATTGGCAGGTAGCGTAATGGCGAGAATTTTCTCAAAATCATGTCGCTCCAATTCATAATCTAAGACAGCGCGAGTCGATTCATAGGCATAGCCAAAGCCCTCATAATCAGGCAAAAAGGCAAAGCCTGCATCTACATCATCCAAACCTTCGCGGCGGAAAAAGCCCGTTGTGCCAATTGTCTCACCACTATCTTTTAAGATGACTTTGTATGCGCCAAAACCGTCTTTTTCGTAGCAGGGGAAATATTTTTCAGTGATGTAATTTCGTGCATCGTCCAATTTGTGGATGCCTCTGTCGCCAATGTTTTGTATCCACGCAGGCGTATTGAGCAATTCAAAAACGAATGGCGCATCTTCGAGTGTGAAACGGGTGATGAGGAGGCGGTCGGTGGTGATTTTCATATAACGATAAAAGTAGCATTTTTTTGATAAATACAAAGATTAGTACATCGTCCAAAATGGCTTTTTCATAAAAAAATAATTAACTGATAGTCAATTAGATAGAATTTTGCTAAAACTACCTTTTTCCACCCCCCAACCCCCTCCAAAGGCAGGGCTGTTAAGCCAGATTTCTACAAATTTTAAAGAGTTAAAATTTTGTTAATAAAATTGATGAAAATGGGATAAAAACGAGATAAATTATGCCTTATCTCTTGATTTCAATGATTTTCATTTTTTCAACAGTCATTCAGAAAGCAATCGCAAAATTAAATTCCGAAAACGCAGTAAACTTTAACATAAAACTGAATAACATTTTTAACCAAAAATTTGCGCGAATCTGACTTAACAGCCCTGCCTCCAAAGGGGGAGAGTCGGTTGATTTTCAAGGTAATATGTCCCCCTTTGGAGGGGGTTGGGGGGAGGAAAATACGTTTTATGAGAAAACCCTTGCTGTTCAAGTGGTTTATTGTTTTTTATGATATGAAAATGCTATATTTACGACGAACTCAACAACACGTCAATTCGACAACTCATCAACTCGTCACCCCGTCAACTCGTCAAACATGAGATTTAATTTCGATACACTACGCGCCACTCGCAACAATATCCTGAAAGACATCGAAGGTTTATCATTGGAACAACTCAATGCCATTCCCGAAGGCTTCAATAATAATATCGTTTGGAATTTTGTGCATTTGATAGCTACGCAGCAGCGATTGGTTTATTTGCTATCGGGTACGCCTTATGTAGCACCCGAAGACATCGTGGAAGGCTACAAAATCGGCACTAAACCTGAACAGCCCGTCACCCAACTACAGTTGGAGGAGTATAAGCAACTACTGCTCACTACTGTTGACCAAATGGAACAGGATTATGAACAAGGCGTATTTGGCAGCGATTTTAAAACCTACACGACGAGCTATAAGGTGACATTGACGACCGTAGAGGATGCCATCAATTTTAATAATGTGCATGAGGGGCTGCATTACGGGGTAATTATGACATTGATACATGCAGTATAAAATGTAAGAACATGACAGCAGAAGATTTTGTTAAAAATTACGAAGGTGCTTTGGCGACACAGCGTTGGGAAAATGTGCAGCCGCTGATGCACAAAAATGTCTGTGTTACCTTTTCAAATGGAGCTGTCCACGAGGGAAGGGCGGCGGTAAAAGTAGCCTTCGAGAGAAATTTTGAACTTATCAAAAATGAATTGTACAAAGTAGAAAATATTCGTTGGCTACTCAATAACGAATCTACTGCGGTTTATTTGTTTGATTTTTCTTGGAAAGGTATCATTAACGGGCAATCCATTGAGGGGAGTGGTATCGGGACATCCGTATTGGTGCAGGAAGGCGGGAAATGGGTGTTGCTGACGGAGCATCTTGGGAAAAAAGCGTAATTACTGTTTCTTCACGTAATTTTCAATGCTTTTTTTATCTGCTCATTATCGTGATATTGTATGCCTTTGATGCCATGCTTTGCAGCACTTTCTATTTTGTGTGGGCTGTCGTCGATAAATATCATGTCTTCCAACTTGTATTCCGGCAGGTCGTTTAGGAGTTTTTGGAAAAACATTGGGTTGGCTTTTGCCATTTTGTAATCAAAAGAATATATCTGCTTTATCGCCCAACTGTCGAAGTCATACCTTTTTGAAATATACTTGATAGCTTCTCTATAATGGTCGCTGACAATCACAATGTCACTTTGTGCGCCGACTATTTCAATCAGTTCCGTATTGATTTCTAAGGTGTCGAATACTTCTTTGAGAAATTCTTTTCCTGTTAAAACCTGACGAGTCATTGCATTATATTCTGCCATAAAATCCGGGAATTTATCTTCGCGAATATTCAAATCATGCCCATATTTCTGATTCAATTGAGTGATGACCTGCCAATCAATTTTTTCATTGGACACTCCGGTGGATTGAAATACGACTCCGCCTAAATCAAGTAAGGTTATTTTTTGTTTGCTCATGATTCAAATATACGAAAAAAAGGACCCTCAGATGACGCACCATTTTACAAGTCCCTTGCGCGTTTTGACACTACCAAGCTGCGTAGCTACGACTCCCTTTCGCGCTAAACCAAAACTTGCATTTTAATAGAAAAAAATATATCTTTGCAGTAATAAGGCTCGCCAGGCTTCTCGTTAGATCAGCACAAACAGGCGAGTTGTTTTTATTTTAAGACCTTATGCAATTCGCCAAGCCACCACTGAGTATTAGCGACCAAATTAACCTACTAAGTTTTTGAAAATATTTTTATCGCGTAGGCGCGTAGCGTCTTGCCTATTTATAACATACTCAAACCCAAAAACTACCAAGCTGAGTAGCTGCGACTCCCTTTCGCGCTAAACCAAAACTTGCATCTTTTTATAAAAAAATATATCTTTGCAGTAATAAGGCTCGCCAGGCTTCTCTTCAGATCAGCACAAACAGGCGAGTTGTTTTTATTTTAAGACCTTTCTAAAGCCACACACATCACCTTTCCAATATTTACTACCGATTCAAACATCCGGTGAACATCTGCATTTTTCCTAAAAAATCCCTATCTTTGGTTATCACTTCATAACACAATATCATGAGTACAATAGAATTAAAAACACAAATACACGATTACGTAGAGCGTTTGGAAGATGAGGAT
>CALHBW010000140.1 GCA_937930625.1 uncultured Saprospiraceae bacterium
GAAAAAACAAAAATCGACTTCACGGTTTTGTATGACGCGGGTGAGGCTGTCATGAGTGATTACAAAGTTTTATTCTCCGTGACAGACGCTTACCAAGAAAGAGTCAGAAAAGGTAAGGAGGTAGATATTGCCATGAATAACGGTAAAACAGCAGCCCAACTACCCGTACCCGCCACTTACGTTATCGGTCAGGACGGCATCATAAAATTCGCTCAATTTGATTTGAATTTTAAAAATCGCGCTTCGGTAGAAGATATTGTAAAGCATTTATAAACCTAGGTAAGTTTAAGAATAAGAATAAGTTTAAGTTTAAGTTTAAGGGCTACCCGTCTAACTTTGCTTAAAGCGAATACTCGTCAGACGAATCCCTTTATTCAGTGCGAATATTTTATGAGACAAATCACTACATTTCACAAAACCTTCGTCAGACGAGTAGTATCTCGCAAGCAAACTTAGAGCATGTTTAAAAATTTTCAAACTGATAATCAATAGCTTATGGTTTTGGCGAGACATCAAAGAGGGAGTTTATCGGGATAAATGACCGATTTGATGTGAAGCCAAGTTCATAAGATATTGGTTATCAGGCAGAAAAAATTTAAACAGGCTACCCATTTAACTTTGCCTAAATGAATACTCGTCAGACGAATCCCTTTATTCAATGCGAATATTTTATGAGACAAATCACTACATTTCACAAAACCTTCGTCAGACGAGTACTATCCCACAAGCAAACTTAAACGGGTAGCCTTTAAACATGCTCTTAGACGGGTAGCCAGTTTAAGTTTAAAAATAATTCATTTTCAATGAATTATGATAACGTTTGGTTTAGTGCATTTGCTTACATATTCACATTTAATTAATTGTTAATTTATTTTAAAATAAAAAAAATAAAGATTAGTTATCGCATATTGTAACCGATTTTACATTTTTACATAAAAAAAATAATCATATGAATCGTTTCATCCCAATTTTAATCTTATTATTCTCCAGTATTTCACTACAAGCGCAAAGCCCGTGGACGCAAGAAAAAGGCAGCGGTTTTGGTCAGGTGTCTTTTTTGGCTATCCCGACTTATAATTCTTTTTTCGCAAAAGACTTCGAGGATATGTCGAGGGTTTCTGACCAAGATTACATGGAAATTGGCGCGCAAGTTTATCTCGAATACGGCATCTTTGAAAACACAACAATCGTATTAGATGCACCATTCAAAGTGTTGACAGCTTCCGAACCAACCGTTGACATTGACCCATTCCCATTTGAGTCAGGTACACTTGCAGGCTTAGGCAATATAAGACTCGCTGTACGTCAAGGCATTTTGACCGAAGGTGTGCAACTTGCCGCACAATTATTAGCCGAACTGCCTACCAGAAGACAGGACGATGCAACGGGACTTCGTACCGGATATGATGCGTTTACGATTCAACCAAGTTTGAGTATCGGTGGAGGTTTGGGTAAAGGCTATATTTATGGATATGGCGGTGTCGGGTTTCGAAATAATGAGTATAGCACCTATTGGAATACAGGTCTTGAAGGTGGTTATAATCCCTTTGAGCCGTTTTGGGTAATGTTATTTTTTGATGTCTATCAATCTTTTGAAGATGGTGAACGTACAGAGCTTGATAGCTATCGGGCATCCGGTTTTTATGTCAATGACCAAACATGGGCATCACTCGGTGCCAAATTACTCTATAATATCAATGACAAAATCGGTTTGACCGCCTCCACAACGCTCTCCGCTTTCGCAGGAAATCAAGTTCCACAGTCTCCTTCATTGAGCATTGGTGTATTTACGGAATGGTGAGGGATTTTTTGATTTTTGAGTCAGTGATTTTTGATTTTTGATTGGGGGAATTTTACTGCGTAAAATTTAAATCATTTCGCGTAGCGAAATTCAATCAAAAATCAAAAATCACCAAATCAAAAATCTCAAACGTGTTTTTCCGCGTGATAAGAAGAGCGTACCAATGGTCCGCTTTCTACATAATTAAATCCTTTATTTAACCCGACCTCTTTGTACATCGCAAAGGTATCGGGATGCACGAATTTTTCTACATTCAAATGCAGCTTGGTGGGTTGGAGGTATTGACCGATAGTGAGTACATCGCAACCATGCGCCACGAGGTCGTCCATGATTTGAAAAACTTCTTCGTCTGTCTCGCCCAAGCCGACCATGATGCCGGATTTGGTGCGTTTGCCGTAGTCTTTGGTGCGTTGAATTTGCTCCAGACTGCGTTGGTATTTTGCCTGTGGACGTACTTTGCGGTAGAGACTTTTGACCGTCTCCATATTGTGCGACACCACCTCTTGTCCGGCACTAATCATCGTTTCGAGGGCGTCCCAATTGCCGCGTACATCAGGGATGAGCGTCTCAATCGTCGTGTCAGGAGAGCGCATTTTGACCTCGCGCACCGTCTCGTGCCAGATAGCCGCGCCTCTGTCTTTCAACTCGTCGCGATTCACAGAAGTAATAACCGCGTGTTTGACTTTCATCAACTCAATCGCCTCTGCTACGCGACGCGGTTCGTCTTCGTCATACTCATTCGGACGCCCCGTTTTGACCGCACAAAACGAACAAGAACGCGTACAAGTATTCCCCAAAATCATAAACGTAGCAGTACCCGCGCCCCAACATTCGCCCATATTCGGGCAATGTCCACTCTGGCAAATGGTATGCAATTTATATTCATCCACAATACTACGCACATTGCGGTACGTATCACCCATCGGCAATTTGACGCGCAACCAATCCGGCTTCCGCCGACGTTCTTCTTTTTTTACTACCGGTAAATCTATCATTTATTCGTGTATTCGTTATTCGTGGAATCGTTATTCGTGTATTCGTATATTCGTTATTCGTATATTCGTTATTCGTGTATTTGTATATTCGTTATTCGTATATTCGTTATTCGTATATTCGTATATTCGTTATTCGTATATTCGTTATTCGTATATTCGTTATTCGTTATTCGTGGAATCGGGTAAATATTTTGCTTCGCAAAATGCGAATACACGAGTAACGAATATACGAATAACGAATACACCTCACTCATTTTTCTTTTTTTGTAAATATCGGATGTATCCATTTAATAGTTGACCAACTCTGTCAATTTTTTCTTTAAATTCTGTGAGTGTTTCTTCATCAATATATTTGCAATCGTAGGCGCAAATTAAATGATCATAACATTCCGATAGAGAGCCTCTTGATATTCTACAATATTGAATATTTTCTTGGTAATGGTATCGCCCATATCCTTCTGCAATATTCGCAGTGATAGACCTTGAGGCTCTTACGAGTTGATTTGTAAGTGTGTATTTTTCTTCTTTAGGGAATTTTTTAGTCAGTTCAAACATTTCATTTCTGAATATTCTGCCCTGTTTATAAACGTCCAAATCTGTAAAACTACCAATGTCCATAACGAGTTTCTTTTGGTAAATAAATCTATTCGTGGATTCGTGGATTCGTTATTCGTTATTCGTGGATTCATTATTCGTGGATTCGTGGATTCGTTATTCGGGTAAATATTTTGCTTCGCAAAATGCGAATCCAACGAATAACGAATAACGAATAACGAATAACGAATAACGAATAACGAATAACGAATAACGAATAACGAATAACGAATACACGAATACACGAATCACGTCCTCTTCCCAATTTGAAAAGCAGCGTACAAGGTAGGGAAAATTGCCTGATTATCCGTTATCAGCAGGATAGGAATTTCTTTTGTGTAAATGCTCAACATCACTCCTACATCTACCGCTTTGATAAGTCGTGTTGATTGTCCCCATTCAAAATTTAATCCGAACTTGGCAAAAGCACCTGTTACAAAACTCAGTTCATCCCAGCCATAATTTAAGCCCGATGCCCCGCTAATACCTTCGGGTGTCAGAAAAAGTGTTGCATTTTCTTCTGAATATGTTTGCGCGACCACTTCCTCGCCCATTCTAAGGTTGAGATAATAAGGTCGCAGCATCCCCAATGACAGTCCTGCCGCGTAAGACATACTTACTGCTACGCCCTGACTTTTTGCTTTACCGGAAAAATGAAATTTGCCGCCATATCCCGCGTGAATCCCATAAAATTGATGCTGTTTACCAAAAACAAAACTACGGGAAATATTGCTAAATGAGCCACCCACACCTGCTCCGTTGCGCTGCCTCACTTCTTTGGGATGCCGCAGAGAGGTCAACTCCAAATGAATCGAATGAGTTAGTTTATTGCCAATAAATCCGTAATCCAAACCAATTGACGTACCCAATGTATGCGGCGAAATTGTCAGAAAAAACTCTTTGCTCGGTGCTATATCATCCCCATGATTTTCCTGTGCATGCAATGATAAATTCACACAGGCAAACAAAACTACAACGCATATTTTATGTAATGTTTTTTTCATAATAAAACATAAATGAGTGTATGAGTAAATGATTGAATGAGTAAATATCGCCTCCATCTACTCATTAAAGGGAACACGAAAAAAATAATCTACCCGTCTGAATTGTTCTTTTTCTTATATGTTTCACTAAATTCTCCTTACGTAGCTCGGCTATGCGCGTCAAATTTAGCCAAACATATAAAAAAAATAACGGCTTCATTTGGGGTAGATTATTTTCTTCGTGTTCCCTTAATCATCTCGTCATTTACTCATTTAAATGTACAAAATAAAACAGAATAAATCCATGTATGTTGTACAAAAAGTGGGTGTATGTCAAAAAAATGCTCAAATCAACTGTCATTCTGAATTTATTTGAGTGTGCCACAAAACGGTGATGAGTCCACTCAAAATAAAAAAACCAAAAAGCAACCGTCATTCCGCACTTGATGCGGAATCTGCCAAGTCTTGGCACAATGTTAAACAGAAGCCTTAGTTTAAAATAGTGCTAAAAACCAAACAGATTCCGCATCGAGTGCGGAATGACATTTTGCTTTTTGTTTTTTTTAGTATTGACTTCTCAACTCAAACTGCTATCATCTGTACAGTCGCCTACGCAAGTTATCCAATCGTTCTCCCTTCAACACCACTTCAATCCGCCGTACCGCATCCAACCAACCTTCGTCTTGATTTTCCCAAGTCGTAATTGCTTTGCCTTCTTTTGGAATGGCTTGTATTTTACTGAAATCCAAACCCGTCCACGCACATGGGCGCAAGATAACTGGAATGACAATCGCCTCACCTGCATTATGCCGTTGAATGGCTTTTGGAATTTCCTTTTGCCAAATATAATCCGATGCAAGCGCAGCACTGCTGATCAGCAAAAATATCAGATTATCCCGTTCCAGATGCGCGATAATTTCATCTTCCCATTGTTTGCCTGCGTCAATTTCGCGGTCATCCCAGAGGTCGAGACCGTACTCGTAGGTGAGTGGTTTGAGGTGGGCTTTGAAATCTTCTTTGAGTTTTTCGTCTTTGTGAGAATAGGAAATGAAGGCGCGTATTTTGGGCAATTCGGCGCGACTTTCGGGGGCTTCGATGCCGTTGAGGACATCTTTTGTGTTAAAGTTTTTTCGTAATTCAGGGCAAAAATAAATCCCATTATTTTCTTTATCACAAATCACTAAAGTCTCATAATCCACCACAACAGCTTTCTTTCCTTTTTCTTTTTGAATAACATACCACTCACTCACATTCAACTTGCTAAAAGACGCACGAATCCCCTCAAAAGTCTTGCGGATAAAAGACAACATCCGCCGACGGTCTGTGCCTTTCACCCAAATATGGGTTTCCTTTTCGGCATAATCGGCGCGGATAATCGCGGAGGCTTCGTACAGCGGCTCGCGGATGACCACGCCCGTCCGCCAACGCTTGTCCGTACCTTCGGGGATGCGGTGGTGCATCTGTACCATAAAACGCGGCATCACCGAGCGCGGCAACAAATCTTCATAACGAATCACAAAATGCAGCGGAGGCGCCGCATAATCCAAGCCCGCCGGCTCTTGCACAGGCAGCAAATCCGGCACGATATACGCCCTTTCGTCCAACTGATAACACAATTGAAACTCCTGCATAATGCCCGTGATGTAGCGATGTGTGTGCGCCGGATACTCGTAATTTTTATCGTCCTCCGCATCGTAGCGTTCCCAATCGTGCAGAATATCATCCAATGCCCCAAAACGCAAAACACCCTTTCCTTCACCACCGACCTTCGGCGAATTGATAATGCGATACACCCCATTTGTAATCCACTTGGGATTCAGCACCTGACGGTTAAAATCACGCAATCGCTTGAAATCCAATGCCAAACCCAAATCATGTATCAAATCCCGCAAGACCTCCTGCGCCGTAGCATCGGTGACTCCACTTTCGCGGCAAATCTCAAAATATTTATCATAACTAATATAGTTTTCTTTCATATTGGTCAATGCCTCTTTCACCGCAAACCAAGACGGCGCAAGCTCCATTTTCCGCAAATCCAAATCATATAATGCCCCACGCACCGCCTCCTGCAATTCCGCAATGCC
Organism: uncultured Saprospiraceae bacterium; assembly: GCA_937930625.1. Lineage (GTDB taxonomy): Bacteria > Bacteroidota > Bacteroidia > Chitinophagales > Saprospiraceae > JAHDEO01. Next base: position 6,458 of record CALHBW010000140.1, read on the forward strand.
CTCACCCGTACTACACGACACCCGATAAAAATTTTCTGACCGCTTTATATTCGGATATTTCTCTAACAAAAAACGGCGATTGACCTCAAAAGCCGGATTTTCATCTATCTTATTCAGCACCACCAATACCGGCGAATCGCCCCCAAAACTCTCAATATATTTGAGCCAATACTCCGCCTGTTGCTCCTGTCGCGCATCCAAGACCAATACATACAAACTCCGCTTGGAATAAAAAAACTGATGCGTCGCATGATTGATTTCCTGACCGCCAAAATCCCAAAAATGAATGTCTATTTTTGTGTTTTCCTTATCTTCATATTTAATTTTGTGCTTTATAATGCGAATGCCGTGGGTTTGGTCTTCTTTTGGGTTAAATTCTTGATTCATTAAGCGTCGCATTAGTGAAGTTTTACCGCTGCCGCCTGCGCCTATGATTAGGGTTTTGGCTTCGTTGAGGGGAGAGTTTTTAGGTTTTACATCAGCTGAAATTTGTATGTCTTCTAATCTTACTCTTATACCATTTCTTTTTGTTAATGTTGGTTTAGGGTTACTTCCACTTTGCGTTAATCTTCTACTAATAAGTAAGTCGCTATCTTCTGAGATTATGGTTGTCTTTTGACTCTCATCTATTACGATATAATTATCTAAATTACCATCTTCTAATATTATAGATATGTTTTCTTTTGAAACTGTAAATGTGCTTTTACTTTTCAAATAAGCTACAACAGCGTTTTGACCTTTATTGATGATTTCAGGAGGAAGGAAGTCTTCTATGGGGTTGCCGTAGAGGTAAATTCCTCTTGTGTACATACTCGTTTCTTCCCATTTTAGAAATTCAAATTTTTCAGCTATATCAAGTGAAATTGTCTTAATTTTACAGTTTTCAAGAGCTAATATTTGTAGATTGGGCAAACCTTCCAAAGCTGTGATATTGCTTACTTCAGTATTATTCAAAAATAGCATTTGCAGATTAATCAAATCTTTCAAAACTCTAATATCACTTACTTGAGTATCACTAATATCTAATTCGATTAAATTACTTAGGCAATCGGAAAAAAATAACTAGTCAAAAATAAGTTTTTCTTTCAGTTTTTCTGGGCAGATATCAACAAACCATTTTCCGATTGTTTCGTCGAACCTGTCAATAGCTGTTTCGAGTTTTTGCATAGCTTTAGCTGTC
>CALHBW010000141.1 GCA_937930625.1 uncultured Saprospiraceae bacterium
ATCATATTGCGGCAATACACCACCCACGATATGTACTTCTGTGACAGGTTCATTATCATACTTTTTAATGATGTCCATCATATCATCAATCGTGTATTCCCAACCTTCCGAACGCTTTTTTATCAGGCGCGAATAGGAGCAGAAGGTACAGGTATATAGGCACACATTGGTAGGTTCGAGGTGAAAATTACGATTGAAATAGGTCTTGCCACCATGCTTGCGCTCGCGGATATGATTTGCCAAAATACCAAGATAGCTCAATTCGGCATTTTCATATAAATACAGCCCTTCATCAAAGGTAATTCGCTTATTGTCAAGTACTTTTTGAGCGATAGATTTCAGTGTCGCGTCCAAATTCGGTGAGTGGAGCAGCAAATCTAAGGAAGGGGCAATCGGTATCTCATGCATCGTATTCATATTATTAGTTAAACGTACAAATTTACCAATAAGTTTTGAACTTTCATTTTTTTTTGAAAGAAAAAATAAAGTGGCGTCTATCTGTCTATTATCTGATAATATTTTTGGTTCGTTGACAACTTTTGTAAAACGAAATAGAACGCAGATTTGACGGATTATGAGGATAACACAGATTTTTTTAGAATATCTTTTGTAAATTCTCAACAAAATATTACTGCGAAAAACCTACCCAATTTCCATTCGAAGGATAGCAATTGAAAGGCTGACTATTTAAAAGGAATAATTTGATAGCGCAGTGATAATTGAATCCCCGTATTTATACTATTACGATAGCCTTTTCGATATAGAACATCTATTCCCAAATTTGAAATTGGAAAATAGCTGATGCTGGCAACCACATTTCCGTCAAAGAAAGAACCCCATCCACCATCGTACATGAGTTCGTACCAAGTGGGAAGTCCTGAATCAATTTCATAACTATGGCTAAAATCATAACTCCATCCCAGCACATAATTAAGCTCACCGCCAACCTTAAATTGTACATTTTGAAGTGCTTGGAAAGTAAAGAGTAAGGGCATTTTTAGATAGTCTAGTGTCCAAGTTTGAATTAGGTAAAAATCTTCAGGAGCTGCGACTATATAAATGGTGTCCGGTTCGCGAGAGAATAAATAAAGATTGTCTTTTTTTATATAACTTTCTTTTACACGCGCATATTGCAAACCCGTTTCCAATCCAATTTTTGTATTAAACCGATAATTAGCAGCAAGTCCGGTGGTAAAGCCCAGTTTGCTGTATTTATCCGTACTCATTGTACCGATCATCCAACTGTAAGTCTGTGAGAATTTTTGCGACTTCGCATCATCATTTAGGATTTTCTGTGCTTGAATGGAGCAAGTGAGACTAAATAGTAAGATGGAAAGTAAGATTTGTATTTTCATAAATATCCCTTTGTTCATTATTTGAAACGGTAATTTTGGATTCGGAGATAAAGATACATTTTTTTTAAATATTAGACCCACTCCGTTTCAATATTGTGTGTATAACAAATTACACAAAAGTGGTTTTCACGCAGAGGGCGCAGAGTACGCAGAGGGCTAATAATCAAATATCTCTGCGAACTCCGTGTTCTCTGCGTGAGATAATTTGTGCAATTTGTTATATACACTTAATTCATCCTTTACACAAAAAAACGTATATTCACCCAATGAATGACCTATCCACCTTTCCTGTAATCATTAATCAAGTCATCGCATGGGGCGATATGGATGCTTATCAACACGTCAATAATACGATGTATTTCAGGTACTTCGAGAGTTCGCGGATGGCATATTTCACTAAAATGGGCTTCATACGGACACGTACTGCGGACTTGGATGTCGGACCGATTTTGGCGCATACGGCATGTACATTTATCAAGGCATTGGAACATCCTGATACGGTAGAAGTGGGTTGCAAAATAACGAAAATCGGTAATACCAGCTTTGTGATGGAACACGCGATTATCAGTCCAAAATTAGGCTTGGTGGCGAAGGGAGAAGGCGTTGTCGTTTGTTTTGATTTTAATAAAAATCATAAAATTACTGTGCCGGAGGAGTTGAGGAAACGTATTGAGGAGATAGAAGGGCGACAATTTTAATGCTTAATGGCGAACGATTAATGGTTAATTTTTTTATTTAATGTAAAATTCTTTTACGCATCTTTCAAATTAACGAATTATGAATACTTCTACAAAAATCATTATTTCATTCGGATTCATATTAATTTCTTGTGGTCTTTTTGCCCAATCACAAATACATACATTCAACGTTAATTTTGCATACGATAAACACGAATTAACACCACAAGAAAAAGAGAAATTAGACAGTATTTTTTACATTCAAAATATCACTCAAATCAATCTCGCAGGTCATACAGATAGCGATGGGGATAATGAATATAATTTAATTTTATCCGAAAAAAGAGTAGCAGAAGTTCGTCGTTATCTCATAGATGTAGGTCTGGACGAGCGTATGATTACGACAGGTTTTTTCGGAGAAAATGCACCAAAAACAGGGAACACCACCGAAACCGGAAAAGCCGAAAACAGACGGGTAGAAGTGCGCGTTTTTTACGAAAAAGAAATTGAAATCGTAGAAGAAAAACCACCCGTTGTCGTCAAAAAAACGATTAGAAAGCCAATCAGAAAGCCTATACAAAAGCCTGTTATTGCGGAAAATATACCCGAAGAAGCACCTGAACCGGAACAACCCAAACCCAAGCGCGACACTGTGTTTGCAATGGATGATTTGCAAGTGATTATTTCAAAATCCGATTACGAAAAATTCAAAGATTGCCTGGTCATTACTTCTACAATGACGGGTGATGAAGCCTATCAGGCAGGAATAGAGACTGTTACTACGGATGGAGTGCCGTTGATGAGTTGTGGCATGGCTTCGGTGCAATTGGCAAAACCTTGTGAGGGCTGTTTTGATAAGCCGATTAAGGTGCGTTACAAGATGCCCGAACCAAGTTGTGACCCTTGCGGTAGTGGTAGAAGACTTTACGTTAGGTCTTCAGATGGTGGTTGGAGACGCGGAGGGGGAAGAGTTGGAAAAGTCCGTGTCAATGATGAATATTTTTATGAAATGACTTTTGAGTGTCCTTACAGTTATAATTGTGATTGTAAGAGAGATTCCTTGAAACAGAAATTTATACTACCAAGAGGTTATAAGCTGACAACTTTTAATGTGGTGTATGATTGTCCTATAGCAAATTATAAATTTTATAAAACGAGAGGACGCAGAGTGAAAGGACAGCGTTTGCCCTGTTTATTACGCAAAAATGAGGGCTATGTTTATTTAAGCGCAAAAGACGCTAATGACAATCTAATTGAAGTAGAAAGAATCCCACTGAAAGACCTCAAACACGGAAAGAAAAAACATTGTAAAGCAAAAATTCCCAGAAGAATGCGCCGTAAAAAAAGAAAAAAGGAAGAAGAACATTATCTGTACAAAAAATACTGCATAAGTCAAGAGCAAATAGAAAAATACCAAGTCAAACGACTGATTTACAACGATAAATAAACTTGTCTGTATAATGGCAATGTGTTGATATAAAATATTGTAGCATTAACGCATTTCAGCATTATCGCATTAAAAACATTCACTCATTCAAAATTCATAATTCACTCATTATTAATATGAAAGCCATACTGTG
>CALHBW010000142.1 GCA_937930625.1 uncultured Saprospiraceae bacterium
CCCCTTTGGAGGGGGGTGGGGGGTGGAAAAACAGTCGAAAGTCCACCCCCCAGCCCCCTCCAAAGGGGGAGATATATCGTGCTTTCTTTTTTTAATTTCGGTGTAAAAATTTAATAATCAATTAATTACAATTTAAATAAAATTATTGTTCAGTAGAATAGCAATTTAGTAATTATAACTTTTAGTATAAAGCCCAACTTTTGCCAAAATTGTGCAAGAGTTCATAATTAAGGTAATAAAGTTTTTGTTTTTGCAAACTTTTGACTACATTCATATGATATTTGGCATTGTTTTCATTTTATAATAAACAATTACTATATCTAATTACGAAAAACATCAACAACAAATTTAGTCGAGACAGACGACACAAATGAGAAAAGTAGAGGACATTATACGCTCATTAAGTGAAAAGGAGGCAAAGAACTTTATCTTTTTCGTTAACCGCATGAGAACCAGCCAAAAAGAGAGCAAAATCGTACAATTGTTCGATGCCTACTATCACGAGACGTATAAAAATAATGAACAAATCATCCGCGAGTTGTTCCCCGGTATGAGCAAAAATGCTTTTTACCGCTTACGAAATCGCCTTTTGGATGAAGTACAGCAGAGTCTGCTTGTACAGTACAGCCGTATGGACGACGAGCTGAATGTACATCGCACGATTATGCTGGCGCGTATTGCTTTCAATAAGGATGATTATGCCACCGCTCATACCCTCTTACTTGAAGCAGAAAAAAAAGCCCTAAAAATAGAAGCCTACGAACTCGCCATGATTATCTACAAGGAACTCATCGGTATGAGTAGCCTTGTGGGGACAGTTGATTCACATTATTATATCGAAAAACGCCGCGAAATTCGACTCAAACACACCCGTCTTAGTGAGTTGCGTTATATTTTGGCATCGGTTACATTTAAGTTGACAGAGAGTATTCACAATAGTAAAACCGATAACGACATCCTCCAAGCCCTTCATGAAATCAAAGATAAACTCACCGAATCAGACCTTGTAAAAACCTCATTCAATGCCCGATATAATGTACATTATTCTATTGTAAATATTTTGTACGAAGAAAAAAAATATGAACTCTTGCTTGAGCATATGATTAAGGGCTACGAGGAGTTTAAGCGAGATGGTTTTATAGAAAAAGCCAACCACCGAAAAAAAATTGTGACACTGAGTTGGATTATTGCAGCATATCAGTGGGTACTTCGCGTCACTGAATCCATCCCTTATCTCGATGAAATGCGAGAGGCATTGCTACAATACGACGGTATTTTTGAAGACAAATTCAAACCTTTCTATATTACCTATCAAAATTCGGTGTATTACCATACCCGCCAACTTGATAAAAGCCTCAAAACCCTCAGTCGATTTACAGAAGAATACTTGCAAGGGCGCGATATTGTGCATCTTTCCGAATTGCCACAAAGTGTACTGGTCGGGCATTTTGGCAGACTCGTACAAACACATTTCGCCAAGAGTGAATATGATAATGCGCTCAAGCAACTTGCGCCATGCTATATTGCCGAAATACACGATAAATTACCACGCGAATTTCGTATGGAAATTGCGCTTATGGAGGCAATTATATATTTTGAGAAAAAAGAATCCAAATACGCGCTTGACCATCTGCGTCGTACCAAGCGCATGTACAAAAAATTACTTGCCGAACCTCAAAATGCTATCTTCAAATCATTTGTCAATATCCTCAATATGCTCATCAAAAACGGTAATTTTGATTTGAGCAAAGAACAGGAAAAAATGATTGACGAATTTATAGCAGAACATCCGCCATATGGCGAACCATTTGAAAAATGTATAAATTATAAGGTCTGGTTAGAAGCAAACTTGAGAGAGAAAAACTACTATGATGTAGTGATGGAATACGCAGAATCGGGCGCGAGAAGCAAGAAGAAAATTGTTATTAATCAGTAGGCGGGTTACGAGTTGAAAGAGTATTTTGCGAAGCAAAATATAAAAATAACCCGCAACCCGCAACCCGCAACCCGCAACTCGAACCATGAATTTATTTTTTACGGACAATATCGAAGAAAATATAGCCATACTTCCCGACGACGAAGCCCGTCATTGTACTCAATCTTTGCGTAAAAAAGTAGGTGATACCATTCATTTTGTTGATGGAAAAGGTGGTTTTTATGCCGGAGAAATTATAGAAGCCAGTCGGAAGCGTTGCGAAGTACGTATCATAGAGAATCAGCAGAATTATGGTCAACCTGATGTACATTTGCATATCGCCATAGCACCGACCAAAAATATCAGTCGTTTAGAATGGTTTCTTGAAAAAGCCACCGAAATTGGTATTACAGAAGTTACTCCCATACTTTGCCAACACTCTGAACGTAAGAAAGTTAGAATCGACCGCCTCCAAAAAATCATGCTCACTGCCATGAAGCAATCTCTCAAAGCCTACCTGCCACGTCTCAATGAATTAACAAATTTTAAAGACTTCATTCACACTCAAAATTCCGCAAAATCCCGTACATTTATCGCGCATTGTAATGAAGGCGAAAAACCACATTTGAATGTTATTTGCAAAGCAAAACAAGATACACTTATCCTTATCGGTCCCGAAGGTGATTTTTCACCCGAAGAAGTGGCATTGGCTTTGCAGCACCAATACGAAGCAGTTAGCTTAGGCAAGAGTCGCCTACGCACCGAAACGGCAGGCTTGGCGGCTTGTCATATCATAAATCTTGTTAATGATTAATGGTTAATGATTAACGGTTAATATTTTGATTTTCGCTACGCGAAAACTATAATTTATTAACCATTAATCATTAACCATTAACCATTAACCGTTACCATTAAAATGAGAAACATACTTTTAATAATACTTTCTATTCTGACGTTTTCATTTGTCACTCTGAATGAACCGCTCCAACAACTCGTCAACACATCAACTCATCAACTCGTCGAAAAACCGACCATGAAACTTGCCCTCCTAAAATACAGCGGTGGTGGTGATTGGTATTCCAACCCGACGGCATTGCCCAATCTTGCCAAATTTTGTAACGACAAACTCGGCACCAATTTCGACCCTGACTACGCGACAGTAGAAGTGGCGAGTGCTGACCTGTTCAACTATCCGTTTGTACATATGACCGGACACGGAAATGTCGTATTTTCGGATACAGATGCAGAGAATTTACGTATGTATTTATTGGCTGGCGGGTTCCTGCATATTGACGACAATTATGGTATGGACCCCTTCGTGCGTACTGCGATGAAAAAAGTATTTCCCGAAAAAGAATTTATCGAATTGCCGTTTAGCCATGCTGTTTACCGACAAAAATATGAGTTCAAAAACGGCTTACCCAAAATACACGAACACGATAAAAAATCAGCACAAGGTTTTGGTATAATGTGGGAAGACCGTTTGGTGTGTTTCTACTCCTACGAAAGTGATTTGGGCGATGGTTGGGAAGACCAAGATGTACACCGCGACCCCGAAGATGTGCGCCAAAAAGCCCTTAGAATGGGTGCGAACTTAGTACAATTTGCTTTCGAACAGTAACTGTACAGGCGATTTCAATCGCCATGTGAAAGTAAATTAGATTTGTAAAATACTCATTTTTAAATAGGTGTGAAAAAATAGGCTACCCGTCTAAGTTTGCTTGCGAGATACTACTCGTCTGACGAAGGTTTTGTGAAATGTAGTGATTTGTCTCATAAAATATTCGCACTTAATAAAGTGATTCGTCTGACGAGTACCCGCTTTAGGCAAAGTTAAACGGG
>CALHBW010000143.1 GCA_937930625.1 uncultured Saprospiraceae bacterium
TGCGCCGGCTTCGCCGATTATGGGGATTTATGCGGCTACAACACGCCGTACTTTGGATGATAAAAATCCCGGCGGATGGGTTCCCACACAAAAAATTTCTGTAGAACAAGCCCTTATCGCTTATACAAAAAATGCGGCTTACGCTTCCTTTGATGAAGATATTAAAGGAACTTTAGAGGAAGGAAAATTGGCAGATTTTGTGATGTTGAGTGAGAATCTTTTCGAGATTGCGCCGGAAAAAATAAAGGATGTGCAAGTCTTGGAAACTTATGTGGGCGGTGAATTGGTTTTTGAAAAAACGGATAAAAATTAGAGCCTGTTATTGCGGTTACGGGTTATCAAACATTATGAAATTAGATTAATGTGGTTCTTTGACAATTTTTGCAAAAAAAGAAAATTAGCTTTTAATTTATAAAAAAATAATAAAGTTTAAATATTTGGTTGTCAATACAAAACCTATAAGGTTTCCAAAAACCTTATAGGTTTGGGCGCAGGGCAGGAATCCTTTTTGCAAAAATTGTCAAAGAACCAATAATGTTTTATAACCTAACCCGTAACTCGTAACTCGTACCCCGCCCACTAATTAACTATTCTTTGTTTTTTCTGCTCGTATATACCATTCAAATTTCTCGTAAAGGTTTCCATTTCTTTTGCTACTGACTGAATATACCCAACATGTTCCTTCATATTGATTTTACTGATGTACTTATCATCAGCTATCATTGAGGTCAGTCCCAATAGACTTGTCACGGGTCCTCTCAGCACATGAGAAATGTCGAAAGATATTTGTTCCATCGCCATCTGATATTCGATATGGCTCGTAATATCCTCAAAGCTGCCATACCACACCACACTGCCGTCTGCCAATTGCTCTGGTTTTGCTTTTACGACGTGCCATTTGTTTTTATTATTGGATAGTACTCGATATTCGCAATACAATGGTGTGAGATGCTCAAAAGATGCTTTGCAGTGTTCCTTAAATTTTGGCAGGTCGTCGGGATGAATCATATCAAGTCCTGCTTCGGGGTTTTCGCCCCATTGTTTCATCCTAATTGAGGGATATAATTTTTTCATCCCGTCGCTGATAAATTCAAATTTTATGCTGCCATTAGGACTCCTTTTTAGCTGAAAAATACCGCCGGAGATATTATCTGTCAACTTTTTGAGTTTTGCTGCATTGGTGGCAATTTTATCTTTTTGTTCTAACATTGTTTTGCGGGTATTTAGATAATCTATTGCCTTTTTTGCCAATATTTGCAATATTTTTTTCTGATTAGCGGTAAGCTCTCTCGGCTTTCTGTCGATGACACATAGTGTACCCAAGACATGACCGTTGGGCGTTTCTAATGGCGCACCGGCGTAAAAACGAATATTCGGCTTGCCCACCACCAAGGGATTGTTGACAAAACGAGGATCTTTCAGCGAATCGTTGACAATTAAAAGCTCTTTAGGCTTTTGAAGAGCATGTTGACAAAATGCCGCCTCACGGGTCGTCTCGCTTACATCAAGCCCAATATTAGACTTAAACCACTGACGATGCTTGCTTATCATTGTGATTAATGAAATGGGAACATTGCAACACAATGATGCCACTTGAGCCAGTTCATTCAATGCTTCTTCCGGTGCGGTATCAAGTATCTGGTACGATTCTAACTCCTCTAATCTAATTTTTTCATTATACATAAATAAAAATTAAAAGGAATCGGAGGGAATTTTCAATTATAGTATATACGTAAAAACCTGCAAAGTACATTATTTTCAATTAAAATGTATATAAAATTAACTTTGTTTGCGTTATAATTTGGTATTAATTTATAGATAATGGAAAAAAATAAATGAATTAAATTTACATGCAAGTTGTTTTTTCTCTTTCAATTGGGCGAATTGGGAACTTATGTGGGGCTAAATTGGTTTTGAGAAAAACGAACGTACAAAAAGAAAAAAATGTCCATATCACCAAAACAATTCAAACTCATCCTTGTAGATGTCCAGAAAGAGCTATGCGACCATTGGCGCATAGCATTTAAAGCCTATCCTGATGTTGAGATTCATCATGGTTACTTTCAGAAAGTCAAAGAATTTGATTGCATGGTTAGTCCGGCAAATTCATTTGGCTTGATGGATGGTGGTATTGATTTGGCAATCAGAGATTTCTACGGCATGAGCATCCAATACAAAGTGCAGAAGAGGATACAAAAAGAATTTTATGGTGAGCAGCCCGTTGGCACGTCGATGATTGTATTTACCGATAATGACGATTATCCATTTCTCGCACATACGCCCACCATGCGCGTACCGAGCAACATAGCGGGTACGGATAATGTATATAATGCCATGTTTGCCATGCTACGCGCGGTCGCGAATCACAATAGAGCAAGCAAAACAAAAATCAACACCGTCCTATGTCCCGGACTTGGTACAGCTACGGGAGTCGTACCGTTGAAAGAAGCTGCAAGACAAATGGCACTCGCCTACAGAAATTTTCTGCACCCGACGACGAATATGATTTGGAAGAATTTAATGGAAAGACATCGTGAAATTGTAGGATGATAGTGCAACACAAAAAAGCAGGACACCCAATAGATGCCCTGCATTAAAACTACTTTTACATATGATTATAAAAAACTATTTCATCAAAACCATCTTCTTCGTAGCTGTATATTCACCTGCTTGAATGGTGTAATAATACGTGCCACTTGGATAATTGCTACCGTCAAATGCTACTTGATTAGTACCTGCGAATTGCTGCTCCTTATCCAAAAGAACAGCGACCTGCTTGCCCGTCATATCAGATACGAATAGCGTGACCGGTCCATCTTCCGGCAAGTCAAACTCAATCATTGTACTTTCCGAGAATGGGCTGGGGAAGTTGCTCACATTCATGTCATTATCGGTAGATTGTTTTTGAGCCGGACCACAAGTAACTGTTATCGCTCTCCACTTCATGTTATTATTCTCATGCCTTTCATTGACCACATCATTATGGTCTGCGCGGAAAAGTATATAATAATTTCCGGGAGAAGTATTAGCAGGAATTGTTAGCGTTTCATATTCCCAGTTTGTGCCTCCGGGTCCCAAGTTAGTATTATAATCTTGCGCCAATAAAGTACCAGTAGCGTTCCACGCTCTACTGGTAGATAGATAATACCCTAAGTGACTTCCTGTACCTGCTGCTGCAACATCCTGATTTTTCACCTTTGCAATAACGTAAACAGTCTCACCACAACCCACAGTAGTCTTGTTGGCTCCGGTTTCATCAACAATCAAATCCGGTAAGGGGTCACATGTGTGAAGGTTTATCTGAACGTGAGCTACATTATTACCTTCATTGCTTTCATTAATTACATCAGCATAATCTGCAACATAAAGAATGTAATATGTACCTGTACTCAAATAAGTAGGAATATACCCAAATGCAACCTCTTTACTTTGAGCACCTGCATTCAAGTTGTAGACATAATCTTGCGCCAGATAAATGTCATTAGCATCCCAAGTTGTATTCGTTGACAGATAATAACGCAGGTAGCTCGCCCTACCGGCTCTTGCATTACCATTATTTTTTACCGTTGCTTCAAGCCTTATATTGTAGCCACAAGTAACGCCGGATATGTTATATTGTGAAGTAACAATCAAATCGGGTTGACCAAGCTCCATAGCACACGAAGCATCCGTCACCTCCGACGATGCTCCTTCACAATAGCTATTCAAATAAGCGAATAGCAAGATTGAAATAAAGATTAATTTTTTCATAATTAATTTGTTTTTAAAATATTATAAAACATTAATAAGATAGGTGTTTTACCTTCATGGAATACCCTGAGAATACGCTATGAAAAATTACAGCGTACCTCTTAGGTACAAGTCTAAATGATGGTAAAACTAAATGTGGCAGTATGTGTAGATGTATTTAAGAGGTTGAAAACACTATAGTGAAATACAAATGGGATTAGGCAAGTGTGTTGTGGATGGGGCGTTTATCAATTGATGTTACAAATTTGCAGTTTAATTTTGCCGATGGCAATTACAAAAATTCACATTTTCCAATAAATTAACATTGGTTAAAACTGCAATAAAAATCAATTTTAAAAAACAAGTATTTAGCTGTCTGCGTATTACGAAATAAATATTTTTATTATGTGTAATAAATATTCCTTTCAAAAACAGTGTTTTATGTAGTCAAACAAATAAAAAGCGCGATACGAATTTGAAATTATCAAATTCGTATCGCGCTTTTGCAGATGGGATAAAAGAAATAAATCGGCTACCCGTCTAAGTTTGCTTGCGAGATACTACTCGTCTGACGAAGGTTTTGTGAAATGTAGTGATTTGTCTCATAAAATATTCGCACTGAATAAAGTGATTCGTCTGACGAGTATCCGCTTTAGGCAAAGTTAGACGGGTAGC
>CALHBW010000144.1 GCA_937930625.1 uncultured Saprospiraceae bacterium
TACATTATGCTTGTTTAGTCGGTCAACGGTCGGTTGACATTCGAGCAGCGTAGTGCCACCGCAAAATTGCTTGAAAATCGTTTTCTGAACCAACTTGTTGATAGGCAAACGCATCTTAATTGCCGCCAAACCCAATTGTGACCCAACATTGACGAGCCACTTTTTATTCATCATACCAAACAACCATGCAGCATTTTTCAGCTCTTGGTCAGACATGCCTGCAAAAGCAATTTCCAGATTGGAAAAATCGACGGTATTGGATATTCTTTTTTTCGTTTGAAGCGTCATTTTATAGTGTGAAGACAATTTATCAGTGCATAGTCCATAGTCTGTAGTCGATAGTCGATAGTTTTTCTTAATTAACTATTAGACGAAGACTGTTTGATTGTCCGATTGTTGAATTGTTTACGAGTGTTCAACAATGCTATTTTGAAGTATAAAAAGAGTGAGTATCAGGAATCAGATACAAAAATACATTTAATTTTAAAAAATTAATTATCAATGCGTTAAAAACTTCAAAATCAACTTTAACTTCAAGCTCAACCTCAAATACAACGTTAATGAATAAGACTTGCTAAAGGCAAATCAATACTCAATTTGAAGCTGTGATTGAGGCTAAAATTCTTCATTCCAAATACTCCAAGCACGTTCTGCTTGTAAATATAACATTTCAAGCCCGTTTTTGATGTCCGCACCCTGCTTTTTTCCGTTTTTTAAGAAAGTCGTAACATTAGGATTGTACACCAAATCATACAATAGATGCTTATCTGTGAGTTGTTCGTAGGGCAAATTGGGGCAAAATTCGACCTTTGGATACATTCCAAGCGGCGTCGTATTGACGATAAGCGAGTGTTTTTCGAGTATATTTTTGTCAATGTTTTTATAAGAAAATTGCCCTTCATTTGGTGTGCGCGACACGTACTTGCACACAATACCCAATCGCTCTAATACTGAAACCACCGCCTTAGCCGCGCCACCTGTTCCCAATACCAATGCCGCTGTATGATGTGTTTTCAATAAGGGTTTCAGCGATTTTTCAAAACCATAGACATCTGTATTGAAGCCGCGCAATTTGCCATTTTCTATTTTGATTGTATTGACTGCACCAAAAGCCGCACTTTCATCGACCTCATCCATATAAGGAATGACTGCTTCCTTGTAAGGTATCGTAACATTCAAGCCCACTATCGAAGGATTTTTCGCCAACAAATCCGGCAATTGCTCTATCGTTTCCAAAGGAAATAGTTCATACTGCCAACCTTCAATTTTTTCTTGTTCAAATTTTTCCGAAAAATATTTCTTAGAAAAAGAGTGAGACAAAGGAAATCCAATTAATCCAAGTGTTTTCATATGATGAGTTGTAGAGTTGATGAGTTGTAGAGTTGACGTATTTTTGTTTTCACAAAATTCAACAATTCGTCAACGCCACAACTCATCAACTCATAACTAATTTTGTTTAAGATTTTTTTTATTTGCAGAAATGTCACAATAATACGCATTTGAGAGTTATTCTTTATGTAAATTCAAAAATGAGTATTATTGTAAATCTTTTACAATCAAATATTTGCACCAATTTAATGGTGCTTTAATATACTACTATACATGAACCTAAAACCAGTACGTCATTCTGAATTTATTTCAGAATCTCCCAAGCCACAAGCACGATGTTGAATGTGAACTAAAAAAATATATTTTACTCAAAAACAACAAGTTATACGTTTTGTACAGCATGGGTTCTCCGTCGTTCGGGAGATACTGAAATAAATTCAGTATGACGGTTGCTTTTTGATTTTTTACCTCATGTATAGTAGTATGCAAATAGTTATTTTTATCTTTTTAAGATGCTGAAAAACAAACAACTATATATTTTTTCGACCCCTGCAAAGCGTTACAATCAGCTAAATTGTACAACCTCAATATGCTACCCGATGCCTGTTTTTATCTTCGATGGACAGGCGGCGATGTCGGTGGCAGTGGTTCGAGAGATGAATTTGGTTTGGATGATATCATGCTGAATGTACTCCAAACTCCACCGCCACCACCACTCACAGCATGTCCACCCTTGCTTTTGGTCAATGACATTCCTGGCTACCCGTCTAAGTTTGCCTAAAAACACTCGTCAGACGAATCCTTGTATTCAGTGCGAATATTTTATGAGACAAATCACTGCGTTTCACAAAAACCTTCGTCAGACGAGTATTCGCTTTAGGCAAACTTAGACGGATAGCCACATTCCTATCACAGGTGGTGTGTATCAGGCAGATACGATTATCTCGGCGGGCATTGTTTCATTCGTTGATACGATAACATTCAAGGCGCAGGATTGTATTAAATTGGATAATGGATTTATTGGCATTCAAAATTTGGTAGTGCTATAAATGTAATGCCCTTACTTGCCTTGCATTTTGGAAATGCAAGGCAAGTTACCCAACTTTCAGCATTACATTTGCAGGACTACCCAAAATTTTAATGCGGAAATTGAAGCATATGGACAGTAGAAATGGGAGAATCTCCTGTCGTCAGACGGAAAATATTAACATTTATTATTTCACGCAGAGAACGCAGAGTTCGCGGAGAAATACTGTAAAATCTCTGCGTTCTCTACGTGAATCAGCATTTTCCGAAATTCATCCCGTTCACAGTGTAAAACCCAAAACTTGGGCAGTAACTTTTCAAAGCCTCCGAAAAATTGTACACAAAAATCATAAAGAATCAATAAAGTACATTGACATATAGCGGTGATGTAGGTTTTTATTTATATTGACGGCATTAAAAAATCAGACTCAAATAGACCTAAAACTCGTCTGCCATTGTAAAATGTCAGCCGTGTTTTAGGTAAGCCCAAAGCTCAAACTATTGAATCTCGACTACTTAATATTTACAAAAATGCGAGTCTTGCCGCGAAACACGGCTGACATTTTAGCAAATGGCAGACGAGTTTCAAGTAAATTAAAAGACTCATGTTTTAGAAAAATGACTGATTATAACGTTTTATGGTTTGGAATAATTTAAAAATGGTGTCAATGATGGACGTGAAGAATTTCGCGGTTCTTGCAGTATTTGCGTGTTTTTTATTCAGCTCAATTCATGTACATGCCCAAATTGGTATCCCCGAACCGCCACCGCTTGATACCACCAAACAACGTATCAAAATCGAAAATGCCGATTCAGCCGAATACATCAAAACCAATGACGAAACACAAAAATACCTCGTCGGTAATGTCGTCTTGAATCAAAAAGGTACGATGATGTACGCCGATAGCATGATAGTGGTCGAGCAAAAAGTACGGGCATTTGGCAATGTTGTCATTGAGCAAGACTCGGTGACAGTTTATGCCAATCGACTGAATTACAACGGCGATACACGCAAGGCAACACTGATAGACAAGGTGGTTTTATCGGATGGCAAACAAAAATTATTTACCGACAAATTGGATTATAACCTCGACACCGAAATCGGTGAATACCACACAGGCGCGACGCTTGAAGGCGACAATATCAACCTCAAAAGTCAGCACGGATATTATCACACCGAAACAAAACAAGCTTATTTTAAAGGCAATGTCGAAGTCGTCGATTCTAATTTTACGCTGAAAGCAGATACGCTGCATTACGATACCGAAAAGCAAATTTCTTACTTTCACGGACCCACCGACATCGTGACCGACGATAAGCAAATTTATTGCGAAGCAGGTTTTTATAATTCAGCAGAAAACTACGCTGAATTTGAACAAAACGTCAAATACAAAGGCGAAAATCAATACGCCACTTCCGACAAAATCATTTATGACGGCGACGCAGACGAGGTGTATTTTGAGGGAAAAACCAACTTCCAAGACGAAAACCGCACCGTAGAATCGGGCGATGCGTATTACGACTCCGAGCGCAAGATTTCGCAATTTCGCAATGATGTCAGAATTGCCGATTCTACCCAAGTCATCTATGCCGACAGCTTGGATTATTATGAAGAATTGGACTCCCTGAAAGCATGGGGCGATGTGGTCATTCAAAGCCGTGAACGCGACATTTGGGCGGATAGCCTCCAATACGGCGAAAGAGCCGGAACGGGCATTGCATGGGGCAAGGTCGTGATGATAGATTCGACCCAATCCATCTGGGCAGACCAACTCGAATACGGCAATAAAAGCACCGCCACCGCCACAGGCAAAGTACTGATTATCAATCACAAAGATGACATCATTCTCGAATCCAAATACGCTACTTATAACGATAGTACCGACTACCTCTACGCTACCGGACGCCCCCTCATGCGTACCCTCGTAGATGGCGATACGCTCTACCTTGCGGCAGATACTTTGCGGTCATTTCAGCCCGATTCGGTGCAAACGGACGGACGGATTTTGTTGGCGCAAAACAACGTGCGAGTCTATAAAAACGACCTTCAGGCGGTGAGCGATTCGATGATATATAGCACCGTAGATTCGACCTTTCAATTTTATAAACAGCCTGTTGTGTGGTCGGATACGAGCCAATTTTCGGCAGATACGATTGTTATTTTTCAAAAAAATAATGATATACATAAAATTGATTTGACGGGAAATGCCTTCATTATCAATGAGACGGACGACCAATTTTATAACCAAATTAAAGGGAAAAATATTTATGTAAAATTCGATAGCAACCAAGTCCGAATAATGGATGTACGCATAGGCGGCGAGACGATTTATTATGTCAAAGATGATAAAAATGCCTATGTCGGCGTCAACAAAACGACTTGTAATAATATGTTGATTTACTTTGGGAATAACGAAGTCGAACAAATCAATTTTTACCAACAACCCACCGCCAATATCACCCCAATGAAACAAGCCAACCACAATTCTCTGCGACTCGACGGCTTCAAATGGCGGGATAAATTACGTCCAAAATCACCTTTTGATGTGCGATATAAAAATGAGTAAATGAGTACATGAATAAATGAGTAAATATCAATGCAGAAATATATTAATTACTAAATTAAAACATTTACGCATTTACTCATCTATTCATTTACTCATTCCATTAAAATACTTCCGCGCCTCACGCATCACACGCGGTGCCATGATAATTGTGGCGGTCATCGTCGGTATTGCCATCAATGCAAATGCGCCGTCAATCAGGTTGAGCATCGCGCTCAATGAGGTCGTAGCACCGAGCATGATACTGGCGATATAAAAATAATTATACCAATGCTTTTTATCTGCACCAATTAGAAAAGCCGCACATTTTGACCCATAATAAGAATACGAAAACAAAGACGACACGCTAAACACCACAATACAGCCCAAAAGAATATACTCGCCATAAGGCATTGCCCCCTCGAATGCAGAAGCGGTGAGACTGACGCCATTGCTGCCCGAAGTTTCCCACACGCCTGTCACGAGAATGGTCAATGCAGTCAAAGTACAAACAATAAGCGTATCAATTGCCGGACCGAGCATTGCTACCAAGCCTTCGCGGACAGGTTCGGAAGTTTGGGCTGCGCCATGTGCCATTGGTGCTGTACCGATACCCGCTTCATTGGAAAATGCGCCACGCCGAATCCCCAACAAAATCAAACCGCCGACCACGCCACCAAGCAAGGGTTCACCTTTATAATTATTCGCGGCAAAAGCATCCGTAAAAATCATTGCCAGATACTTCGGTACTTGGTCGATATGCACCGCAAGAATAATCAACACAGAAATAAAATACAAAACCACCATCGCCGGAACAAGCCTTGCTGCCGTCTTACTGATACGTTTTAATCCACCTAAAACTACTATTCCCGTAATTATCGACAAGACGATTCCAATAGCCAAATCGGATTTAAAACCCACTTCTATACCATTGGGAATCAATAAAATATCGCGTATGGCTTGCGTCAGTTGATTCACATTAAACACAGGCAAAGCCCCAATCAATCCCGCCAAACTAAAAAACACCGCCAAAGGACGCCACTGCTTACCCAAGCCCTCGGTGATAAAATACATCGGACCGCCCTGCACGTCTCCTGCCGAGTCGCGCCCTCTGTACATTATCGCCAATGTAGAAGTAAAAAACTTCGTACACATCCCAATCAAACCACTCACCCACAACCAAAAAATCGCACCCGGACCACCTATCGTAATCGCCACCGCGACGCCTGCAATATTGCCCATACCAATGGTCGCAGAAAGTGCCGTCGTTAGGGCTTGAAAATGCGTGATTTCTCCCGGCGCGTCCGGGTCGTCATACTTGCCGCGCGTGACCTGTATCGCATGTCCGAGATACCGAAAGGGCAAAAACCTCGACCGCATCAACAAGTATAATCCACCGCCAACGAGCAAAAACAGCAAGGGTAATCCCCACACAAAGGAAGCAAAAGCTCCTGTCCATTTATCTATGGTTTCTAACATAATAAATCGTAGCGCGGCACTTCCAGTCCGCGTGACGTAGAACGATGCTTCCAGCTCGTTCCCACCTTAGTACGGCGCGAACTGGAAGTGTCGCGCTACGTTATTTTTCAAAAATATACCCGCCTTCAGTTGCGCCCCAAACCTGTTTCCCGTCCTCATCAAATCCTTGGTCCCAACTCATAATTACACCATCCTTCACTGTTACGGTAGAGGTCGCATAGCTCGCACCGCGCAAGGTGCTTTTACAATTATCATCCAATGTTGAACCCGTGTATTCCTCTTTACCAACCTTCTTGAGATAGACGGTACAGCCTTCGCGCTCTTCCAAAATGCTGTTGTCAAATTGCTCAAAAAACTCCGGCATTTTCCATTTCCCGATAAAATCATCTTGGTCTTTTACACGATAAACGATGCTTTCAAATGTACCATCAGTCGTTTTTTTGAGTTGGTAAATGCGTTGACGATAGGGCTTGTCTTGCTTATCTGTAACAGCTTGTTCCACGTACAACCAACTCCCTTCGCGCGTCGTCCAAATCGGATACATATGTAAGGTGATGTCGTAATATGTTGAGTCGTTTTGAGCTTGTTTGGTGCTGCTAAAACTGCCTGTCATTAATTCTGAAAGGGAGCGTTCTTTGGAGGTTGTTGTAGTTTTGATGCTTGCACAACTGTGCAGCGTCCAAATTAACACAGAGGCAAGTAGTACGTATATAATTCTCATTTAATGATTTTTTTATTGGTTAAAAATAGGAAATTGTACGAGAAAAAGACGGTAATTTGCAAATCAAATCGAATTATTACTAATGGACTTAATTCTCGAACATTTCCCAAACCTCACCACACAGCAAATCGAACAATTTGCTCAATTGGAAGAATTGTATAAAACGTGGAACGCACAAATCAATGTCATCTCTCGTAAAGATATTGACAATTTGTATGAGCGTCATGTCTTGCACTCGCTGGCGATTGCGAAGATGGTGACATTCAGGCAAGATTCAGAGGTGATTGACTTGGGGACGGGT
>CALHBW010000145.1 GCA_937930625.1 uncultured Saprospiraceae bacterium
GCTTATTCAGAATCATCTTTATATCTTTGCTAATAATCTGATTAAAGAAAGTTTGAAACATGAAGAAAATATTGAACAGACTTTAAATAACTCTTTTTCTGTAAAATTAATCGCCAAAATTATTCAAGAACTCACGAGGGATGAGTCTTTTACAATTCAAACGATAAAAGAATATTATGGTCAGGCAAAAATAGACTTTAAAGTGACTACAGAGGGAAACCCTGAACCTGTATCACTACAAAAAGTATCATTAGGAACTATCTCAATATTAAGCATCGTATTATTAATATATCATTATCTAAAATCACTGTACCCTGAATTAGAAGATAAAAAACTGGTCAGACAAAAAGCCCTTGTTTTCATTGATGAGATAGATGCACACATGCACCCGATTTGGCAGCGAAAAATTGTGAATATTTTGCGTAATAGTTTTCCGAATGTACAATTTATCTTGACAGCACATAGTCCTTTAATTGTAGCCGGATGTTTGGAGAGAGAAGTATCGGTGTTAAGAAAAGAGGGTAAATCAGGTAAATTTTCACTTCATCAATTTGAACAAAACTTCATCGGAAAAGAGATTGAAGATATTTACAAGGAAGTCTTTGAAATTGAAGATGTGGACGAGGACGACACCTTAAAAAAGAATTTATTCAAACTTTCCGGCTATACACCAGAAGAAATAGAGAACCGTATCAACGAATTAGAGAAAAAAGAAGAACTTACAGATGAGGAAGACGAAGAACTATCCGGTTTGTTTTTGATGAACAGAGTAAAATACATCAAACACGGGATAGATAAAGAAAAAAGAGACCAAGAGGAAATGATTGAAAAATTGATAGCTGAAAACAGACAATTAAAATACGAATTGGAAACACTCAAAAACTAAGTCCCGCCCATGCAAGATGCCAAAGTAATCGAACAATTATTAGACATTTATGCCCATTCAAAATACAACTTAATCGGTCAAGACACTGCTTATCGTCAACTTTTCAAACAATACGGCTCAAAACTATGGTTTGAGGAAGCACAAGCGAAAATCGCGAAAGTAAAAACTTGGTTGGAGGAGAATGTGGCTATACAAAAATCCACTAAAAATCAGGTCATTGAGTGCTTACGATTATTGAGAAAAAGAAAAGCCAACGACGATGAAGTCGGATACAAGTATGCCTTAAAACTCATCAAAACAATGTTTTTTAATAATTGGAAATCAACTCAACAAATTTTTTTTGAGGATACTTGCCAGATAATGGAAAACTGTCCCGACGATTACTTTTTGTCATTTACCGACAGAAGAGACCAAGCTGATGAAATAGATATGCTACATCTAAATCATCAATATTTTATCAGACACATACTTGGAATTGACAGCAAAAGAGCATGGCTCAAAAGAGTAAAAGAAAACAAAAACCTATTAGCAGAAGCCATCAATAAAATTTTAAGACATCGCCTCAAGGGTTTTTATTATCATTGGCACAAAGAAGACAACAGTATAGTTGAAACTAAACTCGAACAAAGATGCAAGAAGTGTTTTGCTTTTATTCAACTCGTTCAAAATATTTTATTTGAAAAACCTGAAAGAACAAATTATTGTCACTGCGAATATGTGTATGCAGAACAGCAAAATAAGTCTCGTTTGTACATTCTTGCCGAAAGAAGCCATGATGATTTAAAAGACATCAATGATGTAGATGAACAGTACGACAAGTGGTTAAAGGAAATCAAGAGTAAAGACAAAGTCCAGCTGAAATGCACAGAAATACCTAATCCCAAATTAGTACGTGATATGAAAGATAAAATCGTTGATAAAATTGCCAAAAAAATCCAAAGTGAAAGAAAACAGCTTTTTGAAAACGTACCCGATTAACCAGAAGCTACAAACCTTACCCTATCCCCCACATTCAAACGATTCGGCGGCACTACTTTCACATCAAATAAAGTTACATCTGTCTGCCCGATAATCTGCCAACCGCCCGGACTTTCCAAAGCATAAATTCCTGTCTGCGAACCGCCAATTCCAACTGCACCTGCGGGTACACGTACACGCGGATTTTCTTTTCGCGGGCAATGCAAATCTTCACTCATACCCGATAAATAAATAAAGCCCGGCACAAAGCCCATCATCTCCACGCGATATGTTGCGGCAGTATGTTTTTGGATAATTTCCAACTTGGTTAAGCCTGTCATTTGTATGACTTCTTCCCAATCCAATCCCTTTTCATAATCAACGGGAATGTGGTGTAATATCGAATTTGAATGAATGGCAACTTGTGTCGATTTGATATTTTCGAGAGATTTAATTAGCTCATTTACATTGTTTTGCAATAAATCAAAAACGACTGCAATGGAAGCGTAAGCAGGTATAATATCTACGACTCCGACGAATTGTGCTGCTCTAATCAAAGCCGCCGTGGTATGAATGATGTCGTGCGTGGCATCATTATTTTCCAGTAGAATGGCGTTTTCACCAAGCAATTTGATTTGCCATTTATGCCCGTTTAACAGGATGAATTTTGATACCATTGGATGTCAACATTTCGTGAATTTGGCGCGCAAGATTGGCTGCGCCTTGTGTATCGCTGTGTAGGCAAATCGTGTCGGCTTCGAGTGAGATGATTTCATTGTCGTGAGTTTTAACTTGCTTCTTTTCGACTATCATTCTGACTTGGGCGAGTACCTCGTTTTTTTGCTCAATCACCGCTCCCGCGCGTGTACGTGCGCGTAGGCTGCCGTCGCGCTCATAACGACGGTCTGCGAATGTTTCCTTTGCAAATGATAAATCCGTTTGTTTAGCTTTTTTTTCCAAAAAAGAATTCGGTAAGCCATAGACGATTAATTTGTCGTCGATACTTTTTACGGCATCAATGATGGCTTGTGCAGCAGCTTCATTTTTTGCAGCAAAATTGTACAAAGCTCCATGCGGTTTCACATGATGCAATGTGCCGCCCAATGCTTCGGTCATTCCTTTCAATGCAGCGATTTGATAACGAATGATAGCCGTCAATTCAGCTTGTGGAATGTGCATCACCCGTCGTCCAAATCCTTGTAAATCAGGAAATGAGGGGTGCGCCCCGATAGCTACATCATGGTCGGTTGCCATTTGAATGGTGCGCTCTATCGTCACCGGGTCGCCGGAATGAAAACCACATGCGATATTGCAGGAGGAAAGGTAGGGCATGATGATTTCGTCGTATTGCGAAGTCATTTTACCATAAGATTCTCCTAAGTCGCAATTCAGGTCAATAGTCGATAGTCGATAGTCCATAGCAGGTAGGTTGATGTCCAAGCGATAGTTCCAAACTACCTCGCGTCATAACTATGGACTACGGACTATCGACTATGGACTAAAAATAAAAAAGGGCTTGACGCATTACGCCAAACCCTTAAAAATATTGCTTGTAATGGAAAAATTCTATTACTTATCTTCTTCCAAGAAATTGTTCACGCCTTTTACAACTTGAGCCAATTTTGGATAATTGATAGTGTAGTAAATGAATTTACCATCTCGACTAGTCTCTACAATACCCGCTAAGCGGAGAATTCTCAGGTGCTGAGACGTAATAGACTGTTCCAATTTCAATGTGTTGTAAATTTTGTTCACATTGATAGTTTTGTGCTTGTCCACAAATTCTAAAATCTTCATGCGTAGTGGGTGAGCCACTGCTCTCAAAATTTCTGCGGACACTTGGAGTTGTTCGTCATTAATTTTAACCTTTGTCTTTCTCATAAGCCTTTTTAATTAAATTTGAAATAATATTTTTCTTTAATAAATAAAAATTTTTAATATAACACTGTGAAATGTCTTACAGCAATTATACGTGTTTAAGATGTATTTTGTTGCATGTATTTCACTAAGAATTTGTCGTTAGGCATACAAAACAACGCGTTTACAAATATCTGTTTTTTTTTGTTGTTTACAAAACAAATAGCATAATTATGGAAATTTATTTCCTAAAAGTGTGTGTAAGTGCTTGATGCTTAGTGGATTGCAGAGATTTTGTTTTTCGGGTTAAAATATTAATAATTTTGCTTATTTGACGTATATATTATTTTCATCTATAATGTGAAAAAAATATACTGAATTTACTATAATTTTTTAAAAAATGGTTAATTATAGCAAATTCAGTATAATTTTTACAGCAACTTACTTAGCTAATTCCTCAACCAACTTAGAGATTTGCTTGAGACGGTCTTTATCTAAAGAGTAGTAAATGAATTTACCTTGACGCTCTGTAGTAACGACACCGGCTCTTCTTAAAATTGCCAAATGCTGAGATGCAACAGATTGCTCTAAACGCAACTTGATGTAAATGTCTGTGACAGTCATTTTTTCGTTTTCTTCTAACAAATCAATGACAGACTGACGCAATTTGTGATTAACTGCTCTCAAAACAAGTACTGCTTTGCGTAATTCAGCATAATCTAACTTTATCGGTTTTTTACTTTTAGTAAGTGTTACTGTTTCATTTTTCGACTTCCTCATGTCTAATTTATTTTTGTTTTTATTATGTGAAAAAAAAGTGAATAAAAATAAAATTTAAATTGTGTTTCTATTTGGCTGTCTTGTAAAAAAATACGTATTACTTCTTTATTATGTTCAAATTAATTGAGTATTTATATTAGTATTACGCAATTAACCTATGAAATGTTGCAGTAATTTATAATTTTTTTCAAAGACACATATATCGTATATGCTGTAATGAGACGCGACATCATATAATAGGTCACATAATATTTACATATTTAATACTTTATGTGACACTTTTATGAAAAATGACGCAAAATGGATATTCGTTATGTATTATGATGTCAAAATCAGGAGAAGGGAGCAGTTTTTCTGAAGAAATAAGAGGCAAAATTATATTGTAGAGGCGCGATTAATCGCGCCTCTACGGTTGTATTATTTCAATATAGACTGGTAACGCTGCGGGTCTTTGAGTACTTTGAGGGCTGCTTCGATATAAGGATCGCCTTTTAATCCCACTTCTACTGCGCCTTTCTGATAATAGTATCGTTTGACGATTTCCTGCTCTATGAGGCGCGTGATTTTACCCTTATGCTTATATAGGTCTTTCTTTTTGTCTGCGTCAATTTTGCGTTTCATGGCTTCAAGGTCGGTTTTTATGGCATCATAGTAGTTTTCCTTTTTGGCTTTTTCTTCGAGTTGCTTGAGTTCTTTTTCGCTGGCGGTTTCGTAATCAATATCGCGTCCTGCTACAAATTGCTCAAAGTCTTTAAAGTCTGCTTCTGTAAATGTATATTCACTTGCAGGCGCGATTTCTGCATTTTTCAATTTATACTGCGTCGCGTAATCAAAAATTACATTTTGGCGGAGCAGTGCGCGTTCTACATTACTCATTTGTGCGATGTCAAGTTCGATATCAGGTTTCACACCCGCGCCGTCAAATACGCTTCTGCCGCTACGCGTTTTAAATTCAGTACGCAAAGAATCTTTTATGGTAGATGATTTACCATCTTTATAATTGACTGCCTGAATACATCTGCCACTTGGAATGTAGTATTTCGCGGTGGTCAATTTGAGTTTGGATGTTTCGCTTACTTGCTTGGTATTTTGTACCAAGCCCTTTCCGAAGGATTCTTGCCCGATGAGAATACCTCTATCCAGATCTTGCACCACACCCGATACAATTTCTGATGCCGACGCCGAGCTGCCATCAATCAAAACAACCAAGGGTGTTTCCATATCCAAAGGTTTATTGAGTGTACGGAAACTGCGGTCATTTTCAATGTTGCGACTGCGGGTTGTTACGACCAATTCGTTTTTATCTATAAAAAGGTTGGAAAGATTAACGGCTTCTTTGAGCAAACCACCACCGTTGCCACGCAAATCCAAGACGACAGATTTTACATCATTATCTTTTTTCAACTTTTGTATGGCATCGCCCACGTTGGCACCTGCACGGTCTGTAAAAGTGGTCAAAGTGACGTAAGCCGTTTCGTCGTCTATCATTCCCGAATAGGGCACATTCGGGATTTTGACCTCTTGACGTTCGAGTGTTACATCAATATCTTTTGCTGTACCCGGTCGGCGCACTTTAATCGTGACCTTATCTCCGGGCGCACCTTTGAGGATATCGCTGACCTCTTTGGTCGTTTTATCTTTGGCGGATTTTCCTTCGATGCTCAATACCTCGTCACCTGCCTGAAGTCCTGCTTTTTCGGCAGCAAAACCTTCATATACATCAGTAATGACGACATAATCCCGTTCTTGCAGTTTGCGGATGGTCGCACCGATACCTCCATATCGCCCTCTGACTTGCAGCTTGAAACCCGCCATTTCTGCTTCGGAAATGTAGTTGGTATATGGGTCAAGCGACTCCAACATCGCATCTACCCCTGTACGCATCAACTTCGCCGGATCTATCTCGTCCACATAAGACGTGTTGAGTTCCTTATATATGTTGGCAAATATTTCGAGGTTTTTGGAAATCTCAAAGTATTTGTTGTAATCTGTGGAAACGAACATAGCACTCGTGACAACTACCGTCGCCAATACGAGTATTTTTTTATATTTTTTCATATAATAATTTTGAATGAATGAATCAATTTTTGATTGAGCGATTTTTGATTTTTGATTGAAGTAAGGATCGCATATGAAATTATTACAGTTTTTCTAAATCAAAAATCTAAAATAATTTTATTCGTCTGCTCATTCATCAATACAATAATAAGGTCTTTTTGATAATACGTCTAATGAATAAAAAGGTTTAACTTTTTGCTAAGACGTTTTCCCGCCTATCTCGGTTAATTTTCCTGATAAAACGAGGGAAACCGATTCACCGGACTCATTTTCGACGGTGGTTTCGGCTTGCGTCACCTTAATATTAAGGATGCTGCCGCGCCATCTGATTTTAAATGAATAGCCCGTCCATTGCTTTGGCAGGAAAGGATTGAGGTGCAATTTTCCATCAACTACACGCATACCACCGAAGCCTTTGACGACTGCCATCCACGTACCTGCCATGCTCGTAATGTGACATCCATCTTCGGTGTCATTATTATAATCATCCAAGTCGAGGCGGGCAGTTTGGAGGTACATTTCGTAGGCTTTGTCATGGTAGCCGAGTCGTGCGGCGAGTATCGCATGTACGCAAGGGGAGAGCGATGACTCGTGTACGGTAAGCGGTTCGTAAAAATCAAAATTGCGACGAATCGTTGCTTCGTCAAATTCGTGTTCGTAAAAATACAAGCCCTGCAAAACGTCCGCTTGCTTGATATAGCACGAGCGCAAAATTCTATCCCACGACCATTTTTGACACAAGGGACGGTCTGCTTCCTCCAAATCATCTACGGGTGAAATGTCTTTATCTAAGAAGCCGTCTTGTTGTAGATAAATGCCAAATTCTTGATATTTTGGCTGATAAATATGGTCACAGATTTGTTGCCATTGAGCTTGTTCTTCGGTTTCGTCAAAGTTGATTTGTCGAACAATCGCCTTGTATTTTTCCGGGCAATTTTTCTTCACCCACTCAATGCTTTCCATTGCCAATTCGAGGCATTTTTTAGCTGTAAAATTTGTGTACCAATTATTATTGACATTATTTTCGTATTCATTCGGACCGGTCACGCCGAGTATCACGTATTTGCCTTTTTGATTGGAATAATTGACCCGTTGCGCCCAAAAACGCGCGATACCAATCAGCACTTCCAAGCCATAATCTGCCAAATACGCCTTATCGCCCGTATAGCGTATGTAATCAAAAATTGCATAAGCAATTGCGCCGTTACGGTGGATTTCTTCAAAGGTAATTTCCCATTCGTTATGACATTCTTCGCCGTTCATCGTGACCATCGGGTAGAGGGCTGCACCGTCTTTGAAGCCTAATTTTTCGGCGTTTTCTATCGCTTTTTGCAAATGTTTGTATCTGTAAATGAGTAGATTACGTGCAACGCGTTCATCTGCCGTACTCAGGTAAAATGGCAGACAATACGCCTCTGTATCCCAATAAGTACTGCCGCCGTATTTTTCTCCTGTAAAGCCTTTTGGTCCGATATTAAGGCGTTCGTCTTCGCCGGTATAAGTTTGATTTAATTGAAAAATATTGAATCGAATACCTTGCTGCGCCGCTACATCTCCTTCAATCACGACATCGCTATCTTTCCAACGGGTTGCCCATGCTGCCATTTGTTCTTTGAGCATGGTTTGAAAGCCTTTTTGACGGATATTTTGCAGCAATTTATCGGCATTATTTGAGAGTGCATCTTTTGGATGATTTTCGGAGGAAAGATTGACGGCATATTTGTAAATGACGACTTCGTCGCCTTCATTCACTTTTAATTTGACGGTATTTGAAATGAATTTTTCTTTCCGAAATATTTCTATATCCGGTGTCACGTTTTTATCATTCACAAAAATATCAAAACACATACCCGTACACACACGAAAATCGGTTTTTCGCGTAGCGGCAGTAATATAGCCTTCACCTTTATGGACGGCGAGTTCTACTTCCTCCCAAAACTTTTCATCATAATTTGCGTCTTCATTTTTTATGTCAAAATCAAGGTAAGGTGTGAGCGTCAGTTCACCGGAAAAATCGCATTGAATGGCATATCGAATCGCTCCGGCTTCATCATCTGCAAGACTGCAAAAGCGTGTGGCATCTACTTTTACCTGTTCGCTCGTCTCTAATTTAGCCGTAAATTGTCGCTGCAAAATCCCGCGCTGCATATCCAAAGTTCGCTTAAAATCTGTGACATCACTTTTCGCCAAATCCAAGACCGTTTCATTGATTTTCACCTCAATTCCAATCCAATTACAAGCGTTCAATACCTTTGCAAAATATTCGGGATAGCCATTTTTCCACCAACCCACGCGTGTCTTGTCGGGATAATAAACGCCCGCCACGTAGCTGCCCTGAAGCGTATCGCCCGTATAGCTTTCTTCAAAATTGGCGCGTTGTCCCATACGCCCGTTGCCGATACTGAATACGCTTTCGGAAATACGATTGTGTTCAGCATGAAAGCCGTTTTCGATAATTTGCCATTCGTGGTGCGTGAGATATTTTTTCATTTTTGATGTGCTGACGTGTTGATGTGCTGACGTGCTGATGTATTGACGTGCTGATGTGTTTCAATTAGATACGCCAGTACATCGGCACGTCAGCACATCAGCACTTTAATTTTCTCAAAATTAATCTGTTCAAAGGAAGGGATGACGGCGTGTGCGTGTGCGAGTTCATCCGCATTGCCGACGCCGATGGCGTACATCCCTGCGCTGCGTGCGGCGACTATGCCTTTTGCCGCGTCTTCAAATACAATGCAGTTTTCGGGCGCGATGCCCAAGCCTTGTGCGCCGAGTTGGAATACTTGTGGGTCGGGTTTGGAACGGGTGGTTTTCGTACCATCTATGATGACTTCAAAGTAGTTGAGCAAATTAACTTTTTCGAGTGTCAAGACGGCATTTTTACTGGCAGAACCGAGCGCGGTACGGATATTTTTTGTTTGTAATTCATTGAGAAAATCGACTACGCCGGGTAGTATTTCGTCGGATTTCATATCCGCGACTTGTTCGAGATACCAATCGTTTTTTTGCTTGGTCAGTGCTGTTTTTTGTGCTTCATCGAGTATTTTATTACCGATTTTCAAAATAATATTGAGCGATTCCATTCGACTGACACCTTTGAGTTGTTCGTTTTGTGCTTCGGTAAAATCGAAGTCGAGCGAGTTGGCGAGTCTGCGCCATGCCTTATAATGGTACTTTGCGGTGTCCACTATCACGCCATCTAAATCGAAAATACAGGCTTGGATATTCATGGCTTAAAGGTAGGAAAAATTGTGTTGATGTACAAAGTACACTAAGGTTTGAAATTCCACATTCACGTACAATGTAGCGCGGTACTTCCAGTCCGCGTATCGTGTATATTTTGCAAAGCTAACGTGGAACGGGCTAGAAGCACCGTTCTACAAACGCGGACTGGAAGTGCCACGCTACGGTATTGCACAAAAAAAAGTCCATCGGCTGTCGAACCCGATGGACTTAAAGATTTGAAGCAGGGTGCGAATCTGCTTACCATTTTTAGGGCGAAAATTGCTTTCACCCTTTGCCATTTTTCAAATTAAAACCAATAATTTCTTATGAAAAGAAACTTGTATTTACCTTGTAAACGAATGACAAATTAAATTCGCTGCCTGTGTTTTTATTTTTTTTTCAAAAAAAATTACGCGCCTAAAAAAGTAAGGCAACTCGAATTAAATAATTGGTCAAAAATGCGAAGTTATTTTTTGCTCAATCAAGGCGCGAAAATGTGAGTTTATCGCGATAAATGACCATTTTTGCAACGCAGAGTGAGTAAAAAAGAACGAGTAGTTTTGACTA
>CALHBW010000146.1 GCA_937930625.1 uncultured Saprospiraceae bacterium
ATAAAAAAATAATTAACTGATAGTCAATTAGATAGAATTTTGCTAAAACTACCTTTTTCCACCCCCCACCCCCCTCCAAAGGGGGAGAGTCTATTGATTTCCAGAGTTTTATCTCCCCCTTTGGAGGGGGTTGGGGGGTGGAAAAAGGTAGTTTTAGCAAAATTCTATCTAATTGACTATCAGTTAATTATTTTTTTATGAAAAAGCCATTATTTTGAGTAAAAAAATCTATTCTACTGAACAATATTTTTATTTAAATTTTAAATGAATGATTGTCAATATTTTACAATCAAATAAAAGGAAAGCACGATATATCTCTCCCTCCAAAGGGGGAGATAGTCCGCGTTCTATTTTTACACTCAAATTTGAATCGCATATTTATCTGATAATAAATTAAATACAAATTATAAAAAAATCGTTGTTCAGTAGAATGAAAAAATCAGGAATCGACAAATCTAATATACGACTATTTTATTGGTTTTCATAATATTTGAAAACTACGGATAAAAAATTAATGCGAAATGTATGCACTGATAATCCGTTGATTATGATTTAAGTAAAAAATTATAATACAGCACATCAACCCAAAACCTAAAAAAGTAACCGTCATACTGAATTTATTTCAGTATCTCCCGAACGATAGAAAAACCATGCTGCATTAAAGAGGTAACTTGTTGTTTTTGAGTGAAATATAAAATTTTAGCTCACATTCAATATTGTGCTTGTCGTTCGGGAGATTCTGAAATAAATTCAGAATGACGTTCTGGTTTAGGAGTAGGATGTTTTTTATCCGTAGTTTTCAAATAATATATTAAAACCACTTTCTTTCCATGAGAATATTTCTTCGACGAATTTCATTTGAATATAGACCAACGTATTAACCATAGCCACGCTCACCGCGTTTTACTTGTTATAGGAACGCAGAAAAAATATGTAACGTTTTTATGAATTGATACATCTCAAATTAAAGGACGCTTAATTTTTTTGTACCTTTGCGCCGCTTTTTGGAAAGCGTTGATTTGTTTACTCGTTATTCGTCGATTCGTTATTCGTTTCACTCGTAAAAATATTTTGCTTCACAAAATACGAGTCAACGATTTTACGAATTACGAGTCAACGAATTAAACGAGTCAACGAATACACGAATCACGAAATAAAAATGGATAATAAAAATACGGTTATAGGTTTTACGCTCATTTTCTTGTTGTTGATAGGGATGAGTTATTTTAATCGACCTTCAGAGGCTGAGATGGAGCGTCAACAGTTTGTGCGAGATTCGTTACGCATGGAAGAACGCCGGGTGGATAGTCTCAAGCAAATTGGTATCACGCCTGCCGAGGAAGCGGAGCAGGTAAAGCAGGAACAAATCAAGCAATTGCCGGATTCACTGCGTCAAGTAGCTATGACGGGTAAGTATGGCGTATTCGCAGCTGCGGGAACAGGGGAAGAACAAGAGGTGACGTTGGAGAATGATAAGATGAAAATCACTTTTTCGACAAAGGGAGCGCGTATCGTGAATGTAGATTTGAAGGGCTACCAAAAGTGGGTAAATGACAATCTTGATAATTACCACAAAGAACAACTCAACTTGTTGGCTGACCCGAAAAATAAGTTTGAATACATATTACCTGTAAATTCAGCGGAGAGTCGGGAGGTCTATACGAGCGATTTGTATTTTACACCAACGGTGTCGGGGAATACGGTGAGTTTTAAGGCAGATGCAGGAAATGGGCGTTATTTGGAGCAGAAATTTACAGTGGCAGACGGGAGCTATATGGTCGATTATGACTTGAATTTTGTGGGACTGAATGACGTGATTAATCGCAATGCAGAGACGATTGAATTGAAATGGGAAAATTATCTCAATAAACTCGAAAAAGATGCATCGGCATATAGCGAAAAGAATCTTTCTACGGTTTATTTCAGAGAGACGGACGAAGACCCGAATTATTGCTCGTGTGCAAGCGACGATGAGGAAGAATCGGAAAAAAGTGTGCATTGGGTGGCTAACGCACAACAGTTTTTTAATTCGACTTTGATTGCGAAAGAGGGTAAATTTAAAGGAGTGAAAGTGGCTACGGAAATGTCAGAGGCGGATAATGAAATCAAAAAATTGACCAGCAACATTACGCTACCTTATAATCATGCAGC
This sequence comes from uncultured Saprospiraceae bacterium, assembly GCA_937930625.1. Taxonomy (GTDB): domain Bacteria; phylum Bacteroidota; class Bacteroidia; order Chitinophagales; family Saprospiraceae; genus JAHDEO01. The sequence continues at coordinate 2,152 of CALHBW010000146.1, forward strand.
GAATGAATCATTTGCGATGCAAATGTATATCGGACCGAATGACTATAAAGCACTGAAAGATTACGGTATTGATTTTGAGCAAATTATACCCTTTGGCTGGAGTATCTTTGGTTGGATAAATCGTCATTTATTTCGTCCGCTATTTTCGTTTTTGGCGGGTTTTATTCCGAATTATGGCTTGGTGATTTTTGCTTTGACTTTAATTGTGAAGGTGGTTTTATTTCCTTTGACCTACAAGATGTTGTACTCGCAGGCGAAGATGGGCGCACTCAAACCACGTATTGCCAAATTGAAAGAAAAGCACGGCGACGATGCCCAAAAATTGCAAATGGCGCAGATGAACCTATACCGGGAAACGGGCGTGAGTCCGCTTGGTGGTTGTATGCCGATGATTTTGCAGATGCCGATTTGGTTTGCGCTGTATCGCTTCTTTCCGGCATCGATTGAGTTCCGTCAAAAGAGCTTCCTGTGGGCAGATGACCTTTCTTCATGGGATTCGATTATGAACCTGCCATTCGACCTGCCGATGTATGGCGCGCATATTAGTTTGTTTACATTATTGTGGGCGGGTACGACGCTGATTTACACTTATTACAACTCCAAACACATGGATTTTAGCGCGCAACCGATGATGAAATATATGCAGTACGCGATGCCGCTATTTTTCATTGTGTTCTTCAATAGTTTTGCGGCGGGTCTGTGTTGTTATTTGTTTTTTAGTAATGTTATCAATATTGCACAAACGATTATTACTAAGGAAGTTGTGATTGATAAAAAGAAAATTGAGGCAGAGATTGAGAAGAACAAAAAGAAACCGAAAAAGAAGGGAGGTTTTGCAAAAAGTCTTGAAAAAGCCTTGAAAGAGCAGCAAGCGAAAACAGCGAAATTGGAGAAGACAAAAAATAAGAAAGTTAAGAAGAAATAATAGAACGCGGATTAGGTATTTTTGTAGGGACAGGGCATGCCCTGTCCCTACAAAAATACCTAATCCGCGTTTCCATTTCGTTATACCGGTTATGAAAAATCAACTACGTTGGAACGTCGCCCAAGCTGCCGAAATACGTTGGTGGCAAGGCTATCTGAAAAAGAAGCCCAAAGCGGATTATCTGGCGTGGAAAAGTAAATATTGGCAGGATTTGCTGGCGCGTATAGAGGTGCAGCCACATGTGAACGAGCGTGTGTTGGACGTAGGATGCGGACCGGCAGGAGCATTTATGGTATTGCCTGATAATCAGGTAGATGCAGTTGACCCTTTATTGGATAGCTATGCCGAAAAATTGGAACATTTTGATGCGGCAGCTTACCCGAATACGACTTTTCACAGCTTACCTTTTGAGGCTTTTCAAAGCGATACGACTTACGATACTATTCTCTGTTTGAATGCGATTAATCACGTAGCGGATTTGGATTTGTGTTTTGATAAATTGGTAAAATTGACCAAACCGGGCGGTACATTGGTCGTGTCGATAGATGCTCATAATTACGGTTTCTTCAAACAGCTTTTCCGATTGCTGCCGGGCGATATTTTGCATCCGCATCAGTATGATTTAAGAGAATACGAAGCGATGCTCACTTCCCGAAATTGCGACATCCAATCTTCCATTTTATTCGATGAACATTTCTTTTTTAATTATTATGTTTTGGTGGCACAACGTAAAACGATTTTGTAAATCGTTCTGCATGACGTGACGATTTGAAAAATCGGCTATCAGTCTAAGTTTGCTTGCGGGATTATTACTCGTCTGACGAAGGTTTTGTGAAATGTAGTGATTTGTCTCATAAAATATTCGCACTGAATAAAGTGATTCGTCTGACGAGTATTCGATTTAGGCAAAGTTAGACGGGTAGCCGAAAAATCGTTTTACCTGCATAAAAAAGCCCCGACACATAGTGCCAGGGCAGAGTTGTATAAGGGATCTAAGTCCCAAATCTTTATATCAGACAAGAATGTCCGAGCTACATTTATTTAAAACGTACTTTCGTAGATTCATTAATCCAACAACCTACGGTGT
>CALHBW010000147.1 GCA_937930625.1 uncultured Saprospiraceae bacterium
GAACGAAAACCGCACCCGCCGACAAAATACCATAGACCGCTACCGCCGTTTCCAAACAACGATTGAGATAGATACCTACTCTGTCGCCGCGTTGCACACCAAGCGAGATAAGCAAGTGCGCGAGTTGGTGACTTTGCTCTGTCAATTCCGTGTATGTCAATGCTTTATCTCCGCAACGAAAAGCTTCGTTGTCAGGATAAAGATTGGCGGAATTTAGGATGCTATGTTGTAGTAAATACATTTGTGTAACGTAAAACGATTTTGTAAATCGTCACGCAGGAGAAGAATGATTTGCAATACCGATGTTCATCGGCACAAGAATCGTTTTACGTTTTCCAATTAAATTCTTCTCCTAATAATTCAATTAATTTTTCATTTTCTTCTTGAAAAAATACCTCTAATTCAGTGCGAATTTCAGGGGAAAGTGCATCGTACTGACGTGCATTTCGAGGTCTTAAATCTGTGGGATAAATGTGCTTAATTCCTAAGAAATCATATATTTTTGTTAGTTCTTTTTTCGGATTTTCAAAGAAATTTTCACTCTTAATAAATAAAAATTGTTCACGTTTGAAATATCTGAACCATACACTTAATTGCGAATAATATTTGCTTCTTTCTAAATAAAAAAGTTTATCTCTTGCTTCGCTATAATAATTTTTATTTTCTTGTAAAATATTGATTTCCAATTTTTTGTGATCTTTTTCCTGTTTCAATGCCGCCTCAAATGTCTCTGTTGAATCCCAGCCATAATCGCGCCCCATGATGTAACCCGAATACGCTCTATCTACCGGATTTCGTAGCATCACAATGAGTTTTACATCGGGCAAAAGTGCCGCCATACGTTCTGCTACTTGAGGGTGATACATATAACAAGGCGTAACACCACCACCAATTTTACGACTACTTTTTAAGGGAAAAAAACGCCTGTACCATTCGACACCTTTATCAAAATGTGTATTAAAAAAATGCGGTTCTTTTAACCACGGCATCATCACATTGGGGTGTTGTTGGAGATACGAAAAAAGTGAAGTCGTTCCTCCCTTTTGTGTGCCGATAATGATAAATTCAGGCAATTTTCGCCAGGGACTTGTAGCAATTTTATACCGGATTCGGGCGGCTTTCGACCATTTTCGGTAGCGTCTTTGTATGCCTTTTTTTATGTTCATTTCTTGTAGCGCGGCACTTCCAGTCCGCGCATGTAGTACGTGGAACGCGGACTGGAAGTACCGCGCTACGGGAAGTTACAATCCCAAAAATTTTGCAATTATATTTCTCTGAATATCAGATGTTCCTGCATAAATTACTCCACCGACTGCATCGCGCAAACCGCGTTCTACTTCGTGTTCGGTGAGGTAGCCATTGCCACCATGAACTCGTATTGCGTCGAGGCTGGAGGCTACGTATGCCTCACCTAAATGTAGCTTCAACATCGCCGCTTCGAGCATCGCGGGTTTATTATTTTTTTTGAGCCAAGTCATTTTATATAATAATAAACGTGAGGTTTCGAGTCGCAATTTCATATCCGCAATACGATTAGAAACGGACTGAAATTGACCAATTGCTTGCCCGAATTGCTGACGTGATTTGGCGTATTCGACGGTTTGTTCGAGTTGGCGTTGCATTGCGCCCAATTTGCCTGCGAGAATGCAGCATCTATCATATTCCAATGAGTGATTACACACGCTAAATCCTGCGCCTTCTTTGCCCAATCGGTTTTCATCCGGCACAAAACAGTCCGCAAATTTGATGCGACCAATCGGCGCAGTACGCAAGCCCATTTTTTGCTGAATAGGCTGACAATCAAAACCTTGCATCGTCTTATCTACGATAAATGCCGATATGCCCCACTTACCGAGTTTGGGATTGGTGGCGGCAAAAGCCACCGCCATGTCCGCTATTGGCGCGAGTGTGACCAAGCGTTTTTCGCCATTCAAAATATATCCGCCGTCCACTTTTTCGGCAGTAGTTTTCATATTATAAACATCCGAACCTGAACCTATTTCGGTCAGTGCGTGTGCGCCAATCCATTCGCCGGATGCCATTTTTGGGAGGTATTTTTCTTTCTGCGCTTCATCGCCAAAAAGGGTAATCGTCATCATCACCGTCCAGAGGTGGGCATTGAGCGCGAGATTGAGTCCGGTATCGGGGCAGCCATAGCCCAGACCTTCCAACGCATAAGCAGCACGCATAATATCTACTTCTTCAAATGTGCCGCCATAACGCGCCGGAGCAGCGAGTCCCAAGATACCAAATTCGCCGCATTTATCCCACAAATCTCGTGCAAATGTGCCTTCATGGTCGCGCTGCACGAGGGTATCGTCAACGAGTTCGTTTTTGGCAAATTCGATGACGCGATTGCGGTAATTTGTATGTTCTTCTGACCAAGAAAAATCCATTTTTTATAAATGTAAAATGTAAAATACCAAATGTAAAATGTAAAAATTGTATAACGTGAACCAAACGTGAAATTGTTTTATTGATTTAATTTTCAGGAAATTAAACAGAATGAAATTTAAAATATTTGTGTACGAATTACAAGCACTTTTACATTTTAAATTTTACATTTATTATTTTACATTTTTTAAAATTCATACTTGACACTACCTTTAATAAAGAAAGGAGTGCCGGGTGTAAAATGTATTTCTTCGATGGATTCGGGTTCGTTGAATAAGCGGGATTCGGTGGCAAATTGGGCTTCGTTCCAATCCACATTAAATAGATTTTCGACATTGATACCGAAGCTCAATTTTCGGAACTGATACCCTGCATTGAGGTCGGTAATAAAGTAGCCTTTTGCCACTATACTATTGTCTTCATTCGCGGGTCTGTCAGCAAGGTAACGGACGTTGACACCGCCAAATAATTGACCTTTTTTCGCGTTCAAACCTCCGGTAGCTGTCGTAATCGGCGCAAGCGGAATGTATTGCTCACCAACCTCTTCTTCAATGCTTCGCGCGAGTGTGTAGGTCACATCCACATTTGCATACAGCCAATCCAAAAACTGATAACGCAAGTCGAAATCCACTCCCAAACGCCGCGTTTTACCACTTGGTTCCACCACGCCTTCATCGCCTACATAAACGAATTCTTGCTGTAAAAATAAGTACCACAAAGCAGTATTCACAACCATTCGTGGCATAGGTTTCCAAATTGTTCCAATATCTGCCCCATATGCTGCCGGAAGAATGTCTTCTTGTTCGGGATTGAGGACGAGACGAGTGTCATTGGAGTGGAAGCCAACACCTGTTTTTAGGAAAAATTGGATGTCACGATTTGGGCT
>CALHBW010000148.1 GCA_937930625.1 uncultured Saprospiraceae bacterium
TAGTTCATAGTTGGAAGTTCATAGTACATAGCAGCTTCATTTCTATCTGAACTATGAACCATGAACTATCAACTAATTTAAAATTCTGTCCATTTATTGTTGCTTTCAGCGGATTCTATCACCTTGTCAATAAAACGCATCCCGCGCACCCCATCCGCTATCGTCGGATAGTCGCTCATTAATGCGTCCGGTTGTTTTCCGTTTTTAATTTCTAATAAACTAAGCGCGAAATTTTTATAAATATTAGCAAATGCCTCTATAAAACCTTCGGGATGTCCTGCGGGAAGGCGGGTCGCAAAGTGGGCAGCTTCGGAGAGTTCACCTACGCCTGTGCGTTTGATGGTCGCGCCTTTATCAAGATGCTTTACAATCAAATTATTGGGTGTCATTTGTCGCCATTCCAATCCGCCTTTTTCGCCGTAAATTCTGATGCTTAATGAATTTTCTTCTCCTGCCGCAATTTGTGTGGCGAGTAATGTAGCCTTCGCGCCGCCTTCCAATTCGAGCAGCACCGCCCCATCATCGTCCAATTGTCTGCCTTCTACGAAAGTATTCAAATCAGCACACAATTTAGTGATTTTCAAACCCGACATATATTCCAACAAATTCTCTGCATGTGTACCAATATCACCCATGCCGCCGGCTTTGCCGCTACGCTTTGGGTCGGTACGCCAATCGGCTTGTTTTTGACCGCTACTTTCGAGGCGTGTAGAGAGCCAACCTTGCGGATATTCGACCATCGCACGACGCAATTTACCCAACTCACCTGCGGCTATCATGGCTTTGGCTTCTTTGACCATCGGGTAGCCCGTATAATTATGCGTAAGTGCGAATAGCAAACCTGTTTTATTCACAAGTGCTTGCAATTCAAGGGCTTGTTTGGTAGAAAATGTAACGGGTTTATCACATATCACATGGAAACCATGTTCTAAAGCCATCTTCGCAGGAGCAAAATGCAGATGATTCGGCGTGACAATTGCCACGAAATCCATGCGCTCGCCTTCGGGCAAAGTGGCTTCCGTTTTCATCATTTCCTCATAAGTGCCATACACGCGGTCGGGCGAGAGATAGAGGGCTTCGCCGGATGCTTTCGACTTTTCAGGCTTGGAACTAAATGCTCCACAAACCAATTCAATGTGACCATCAAGACGGGCAGCCATGCGGTGTACTTCACCGATAAACGCACCTTGTCCGCCGCCGACCATGCCCATTTTTATTTTTTTCATTTGTAATGAATGAATGAGTGAATGAATTTTGAATGAATGAATAATAATGAGTGAATTTTGAATGAGCGAATGAGTGAATAAAATTAAGTGATTTTTGATTTTATGATTTTTGATTGATGTGTATATAAATTTTTTTCTAATCAAAAATCTAAAATGATTCAATCAAAAATAATTTATTCACTCATTCGCAATTCACTCATTTTTTTCGTCTCATATAAAAATATAAGAAACCGAAAGCAAAAATCAATATCGCGGGAAAGACCGCAAGATTGTACACGTAGCACGGTGCTTCCAGCCCGTGTATGCGTCAGGAACACTACACATACGCGAGACACGGGCTGGAAGCACCGTGCTACATTTACATTTTATTTATGCATCTAAAACTTCTTCGTTTAGAGTCTTATGTCTTCGCCTCATATAAAAATACAAGAATCCGAAAGCAATAATCAATATCGCAGGAAAGACGGCAAGATTGTCGAGTGTGGCTTGTCCGGCAATGACACTGGCTTCTTCTGCACCGATGCCTGATGCGATAGCTTTCTCTTTTGCTGAATCCAACCAAGTACCAATGACAGGTTGCCAGATTCCGGTAGCAAACATTCCGGCTGCGCCCATTACGCCAAGTCCGAGTGCGCCTGTTTGCGGTAAATATTCGCTCACAAAACCGAGCATGGTGGGCCAAAAATACATGACACCGATAGCAAAAAGAATCGCTGCGGGGTAAATCATCATTCCGGTTGCCTGACTCATCCATACTAGCGCAATTGTAGCAATAATCGCGCTGCCCCACAAGACACCTGCAGGATTGAGGCGGTGAATAACCGGACCTGCAAAGTATCTGCCGACTGCCATCAAGCCCGTAATCATCGCGAGAATAAGCATAGGATGTGCGCCTGCATTACCGAGTATTTTTTCAATCCATTGTTGTGTGCCGAGTTCGGCGGTGGCGGTGAGCGTCATACAAATTGCCATAAAAATAAATAATGGCGTGAGAAGAGAAACGGCGTTTTTGCTCGTATCTGATTCGAGTTCGGTGGTTTCGGGAAATTCTTGTCCGAAAAGGAGGAAGGCGTATATTAAGGTAGGAATGAGCATGATAGCGATTTGCAATTGCCAACTCATACCAAATCCTGTCATAAATTGCGACACCAATGCGCCGATAACAATACCACCGGGAAACCAAACATGGAATTTGTTGAGCCAGGTTGATTTATCTTCTTTGTACATTTCGGCAATCATTGGATTCGCGCCTGCTTCGACACTACCATTTGCCAAGCCTATAAAAAAGGTCGAAATCAATAAAGTCCAAAAACCACCCGCAAAAATGGTCAGTAATAAACCCAAGAGGTGAAAGACAAAAGCAGCCATCATAATCCGCTTGGGTCCGACAGAATTGTAGAGTAAACCACCAAGTATGGTCGCTACGGGAAAGCCCCAAAATGCCATGGAATTGATAAAACCAAGTTGTTTATTGTCAATTCCGAAATCTGTACCGAGTTGGCTGAGGATGCCGGCACGAATGGCAAAGGTCATAGCTGTAACGATAAGCGCAATACAGCTTGCATAGAAGAGTCTGCTTCTGTTCATAGTGTGTTTCGTAATTTTGAATGAATGAATTTTGAATGAATGAATAGATAAACAGTTGATAGTCAATTCAAACAAGCAAAATCATTTATTCGTTGAGTAAATGCAAAATATTCTTTCGCATTTACTTTTAATTACGAAATTACTAATTCTCTTTCAGAAACAGGTATCATTTCGGTATTTTCTTTGACTAATTTTGCAACGGCTTTTATCCAGTCGGGGTGATCATTCAGACCCTCAACGAGTTGGATGTGTTCGCCGCCCATTTCTTCAAATTCTTCTTGGTACTCTACGCTCACTTCAATCGTTGTCTCCAAGCAATCTGCGACAAATGCCGGACAGAAGACCAATAAACGCTTCACGCCTTTTTCTGCCCAATGCTCTATCATATCACTCGTATATGGCTGCAACCAGGGCGCACGACCCAAGCGAGATTGGAAACAAATGGAGTATTGTTCTTTGGTCAAGCCTAATTTTTCGACGATGTGGTAGGTCGTGTCATAACATTGTGCCGAGTAGCAATATTGGTTTTTGAGGGTGAGTTTGTGGCAACAATCTTCGGATTGAGCGCAATGATTTCCGGGGTCGGTTTTGACCATTTGACGGACAGGCAAACCGTGATAACTGAATAATATATGGTCGTAACTATCTATATCGTATTGTTTGGCACGTTGTACAAATACATCAATCATGGGTTCGTAATTGTGAAATGAACTGATGAAATTGACCTTCGGAATGGCGAGTTTTTTCGCTAAAAGGCGATTGACTTCTTCATATACCGAGCCATTACACGCAGATGTGTATTGAGGAAATAAAGGTAAGATAGTCAGGCTTTTAGGGTTGTGCGCCAGTACTTTTTCCAAAGCCGCTTCGATAGATGGATTTTGATAACGCATTGCCAATTCGACCACATAATCTTCGCCCAAATGCGCCTGTACGCCATCCCGCAAACGCTCGCCATATACTTTCAAAGGAGAGCCTTCATCCATCCACAGTTCTTTGTACAAATCGCCCGTTGGCTTGGAACGAAACGGCGCAATGATGCCCCGTACCAACAAATTGCGCCCTATCGGGTTGATGTCAATGACACGTCTATCCAACAAGAATTGCTTGAGATAGCGGTAAACATCGTATCGCTTTGGGGAGTCAGGGGTTCCAAGATTGACTAAGAGTACGGCTTTTTTCGCTTCGTTGACCATTGTATAAATGAGTAAATGAATAGATGATTAAATGAGTAAATTTAAATTGACAAGTAGATTTACTCATTTCATAAACAAAAATAACAAGCAAATCTGAATTGAGTTTAAAAATAATCGCCTTATTAATCGTCAATCATTCATTATTAATCATTAAACCATGTTTAATGTCTTCGCTAATTTTGAATTTTGAATGAAAAATTTTGAATGATAAAAAATATTTAAATTATTAATTTTTAATTATCAACAAAAAACAAAGTAAAATTTAAATTAATTTGTCATTCAAAATTCAAAATTCAAAATTTGTCGAAGACATTGTAATAAATTAAATATTTTTTATTGTTCAAAATTCAAAATTGGCAGTAAATATTGAAAAATATCAGTTTTCCGAATGACTCCGTAATGACTGCTTTAGCTGTCAAGTGTATTATTATTTTTATTTATAAAAAATTTAAAAACAGTAATTTATAAATTTATTTTTATTTTACTTGACAGCTAAAGCAGTCATTACAGTTTTCTGGAATTTGCCCTTTTCACAGTATAATACTCAAAAATTACGCTGTGATTCTTCGTTTTACTGTAAATATTCTGGCGATAATCTCATTGTCACTTTTCCGGCGCAATGTACTGCTAATGTGGTAATTGTCATCAATATTCCGACAATCATTCATTTGATAAATAATGGCATCATTGAGATTGCAATTGGCATAATACAGTACATCTTTATAAGCTGTGTAATAGGTTTGTTCGTAACGTTGTTCGGGATTTTTCGGATTAAAATACTTTGCTTCGCAGACATCATTGATGATAGGATAAGCTGCAAAGTACAAGAGGTTGACACCATTCAAATCGTAATACGGATTCAGTGTATACTCCGTTTCAAATAGTGCTTCATCTTTAATCTCAAATACTTTGTCATCACATTTCAACTCCTTCAATACTTGTTTTTTCACTAAACGGTATTCATTGCCAAAAGCAGGAAATGACTTGGCTTTTTCGATATGATTTATTGTTCCGCCGGGTTCACTTTTGGCAAGGCGGGTATTGTCCACTGCATCCCGAATGGAGAAGCTTGTCATGAGTTCGGCTTGCACTTTGGCCTGGGGTGCCACAAAGTCTATCTCGCTGAAATACATGCTGTTACCAAAACGATTCATCTTGCCGGACATGTCAACAGAGTCATTTTCTTTGAATGATTTGAGCGATTGTTCACACTGTATGCGTATGCGTACAAAGGTGGCGTACAGGCGGTTGTCCGTATCGTTTTTGAGGTGAAAAGACTTGGTTTCTAAACCCTCACAAATCATTTCCCAATGCAGATTGCCCAATTCTTTGAAGAGCCAGTTTTCTGATAGGGCTTCGATTGCCATCTGAGGCATATTTATCGTAAATGTCGCTTTCATAAAATAGCCGATATAAGAACCATTGGTTTAGAACATGTTTAGGCACTTAGGGATTTTTTGAAACCAACATGTTGTCGATAAATTTGCAATGTTGCTTATCCCTCCGAAGGAGGCTTAAATTTGAGTTTGTTCTTAAACTTAAACTTAAACCTTACGTTTCGCTTATTTTGACGTGAGAAAATGAAATTTGTTTTATGATTATCAACGATTTAAAAATTATACAATAATTACATTCAATTAATTTTAAATTTGAATTAATCAGATGTCACCAAGATTAATTTCAATATTATTTTTCAAAAATAAATTTAAATGTATAAAAATTTGATTATCAATTAATTATAAATAATTTATTTTTTATAAAATAATAATTT
>CALHBW010000149.1 GCA_937930625.1 uncultured Saprospiraceae bacterium
CCACCCGCACGTTGCAACGAAGTAATTACCCTTGATGTCACCACCAAAAATCTCGGTACTACCACCGCGAGCGGCACTATGTGGCTTACGATAGATGACGCCATTCCTGCATTTAATTTTATCCACGAGCCGGACACGATAATTACTAACTTAGATGCTTATGGTTGGTATTTTACAGATTTGTATCCGGGACAATCCATCACCAAAAATGTAGAAGTCACTGTACCCGGTCCGCCGGGCTTTGAAGTGGGTGGGCAATTACTATTCGTTTCCTTTTCGGAATTTATGGATGAAAATGGCGAAGATGGTTCGGAAGGTTTCCGTTATAATCCCGAAGTGCGCTGCTCTTTCGACCCCAACGACAAACTCGTCAATCCCAACCGCGAAGGCGATTATGTATTGTTTGAAGAAGACTTTATTTACACCGTTCGCTTTCAAAATACGGGTAATGATGTCGCCTACGATGTCGTGATACGCGATACGCTGGACGTGAATCTTGACTTAGCTTCATTTCGATTATTAGGTAGCAGCCATGCAGATGTGTTGAATACCATTTTGGATGAGAATGAACGTATGTTGACTTTTGAATTTAGAGATATTTTTCTACCCGATTCTACATCCAATTTAGAAGGTAGCCAAGGCTATGTCAACTATCTCATCAGCCCATTTGACGGACTTGCAGAAGAGACGCCCATCACCAATTCAGCCGGTATTTACTTTGACCTCAATCCGCCTGTGATTACGAATACTGTGCAGAGTATTATGGTAAGCGAATTGCCGACGGTTTCTATCGAAAATCCTTATAATTCATTTGATTTCAATATTTTACCAAATCCAAATACAGGCATATTTACGATACAAAACATTCCAAATGGCACTTACCAAATCCACAATACATCAGGGCAAATCATTCAAGAGGGGAATCTGCAAAATGATTTGTTGATTGATATTTCGCAGGAGGTGCAAGGCGTGTATTTTATCTCTGTTATGGTAGATGATGCGATTTCTGTTAGACGAATAATTAAAATGTAGAAAAGCGTATTTTTGAATTTTGGAATGGTTAAATTGACATATATCAACACATCTATCAAAAATATTCCAGATATTGCATTTAATTCTATCACAAAAAACATATTAGGAACGCGACATAAATAAGTTTACCATCTTGGGTAGGTTATTTTGTACTTAGTTTTCGTCTTGAAAGAAGGCGTTTATCGGGATAAATAACTGATTTCAAGGCGGAAAATAAGTGCAAAAGAAGCAGCCAAATGGTAAACTTATTTTTGTCGCGTTCCTTATCCATTATTCGTTATCCATTATCAATTAAATTATGTTTCGTTTAAATTCGCTTGTTATCGTTTTCTTTTTGGGAATGTCTTTATGCTTTTTTGCTTGCAAACAAAGCGGCAAAGTAGAAGTCAAAGACACCTCCGAAATGCACAAAGCCACCTCCGAAGAAATAGAAAATCTCGTAGAACAATTCATTCTCGCCGAAGCCGGCACGACCATCAATATCCCTGCCGGATTCTATGAAATGGGCACCCAACTTATCATTGATAATCTCGAAAATGTGAAGATAATTGGTGCTGGAATGGAGCAAACTATTCTCTCCTTCAAGACCCTCAAAGTAGGTGCTGAAGGCATGAAAATCGTCGGCAAAAACATCCTTATGCAAGACTTCGCAGTCTATGATGCACCCGGCGATGGTATCAAAACGCACAATTGCGATGGTATCACCTTTCGTCGTATCAATGCCACTTGGACGAATGGCGACAAATCCAAAAACGGCACTTACGCGCTCTATCCTGTCCAATCAAAAAATGTCGTGATAGACGAATGTACCGCCTCACACTCGCGCGATGCGGGTATCTATGTAGGGCAATCAGAAAATATTATCGTCAAAAATTGCACGGCATTCGGCAATGTCGCTGGCATCGAAATCGAAAACTGCACCAATGCCGAGGTATTCAACTGCAAAGCCTACGACAACTCCGCCGGAATCTTGGTCTTCAATCTGCCCGACCTGCCCGTAGCCGACGGCAAACGCACTCGCGTCTATAACAACGAAATCATCGAAAACAATCACGTCAACTTCGCCATACCCATCAGCGAAACCCCCAATGGCAACACCATCACAATGGTGCCGCCGGGTTCGGGTATGATTCTGATGGCTGCAAAAGAAGTGGAAGTATTCAATAATAAAATACTGAATAACAAGACAGTAGGCGTCTTTGTAGGCAATTATCACATCACAGGCTTTCCGATGGATGCGCCCAATTGGTCGCCTTTCTCATCGAATATTTCGATACACGATAATGAGTACGAAAGACCCGCCGCATTGCCCGATATGACCAAAGATTTCGGCAAATTGCTCACCGCGAAAAACGCGCATGGTGTAGGCAAGACACAAGACATCGTATATGACGGCTTTTGGGACGAATCTACGGGAAAAGATATTGCAGAAAATCCAATGAATATCTGCATTCGTGAGAAAGGTATGGACAAAATGCACTTCACAAGATTCGACATGAGAGGTGGCGAAAAAGACATCAAAGCCTATAAAAATTACAAGCCATTTGAGTGCGACTATAGTGTCGAAACGGATGTCCAAATGTTAACGCAACTTTAATTTCACTTTCAAATACGTAGAGAAAATTCATGAATTTTCTCTACGTATTTCGTGTGTAAAAAATCGATAATGAGTTTCTTACAAAAAAATAATTCACTTTTATATTTAATCTCAATAACAATATTTTTTGCGATATTCTTTTTCGGAAGTTGCGAAAAAGAAGCCCTTACACCCGATGATATTGATTTCGATAAAATCCCCTACAAAACACTCTCTGAATATGGTTTTTTCACAGGCAATCCGGCAGATATGAATCCTTCGGAAAGAGTATTACCCTATAAGCCTGTCTCGCAGCTATTCAGTGATTATGCGGAAAAATCGCGCTTTGTGTGGATGCCGCAAGGTGTATCGGCAGATATTTCGGATAAAGAAAATTTAGAAATTCATTTCCCGGATAAATCCATTCTAATTAAAAATTTCTACTATTCTGAAGCAGAAAACGGCGAACAACGCATTATCGAAACCCGCCTTTTGATGAAAAAGGCAGGCAAATGGCAAGCGTATGCCTATGTATGGAACGACCAACAAACCGAAGCCAACTACAAAATTACAGGTGCGAATATTCCCGTCTCATTCACGCATGGCGGTAAGCAACACGACATCACCTACGTTCAGCCCAATAAAAATCAATGCAAAAGTTGCCACAATCAAAAGGAAGAACTCATGCCTATCGGACCGAAGGCACGCAACCTGAATTACGATTTCGATTATGGTGGGGGAGAGGTCAAAAACCAACTCGCCAAGTGGCAAGAAACGGGTTATCTTAGCAATTTTACCGACCCGAAATCTTACCCCTGCATGGTTGATTATACCGATGAGTCTGCGAGTCTTGATTTACGTGCCAAAGCCTATCTCGACATCAATTGCGGTCACTGCCACTCGGCGGTATCACCTGCGAGTACGTCAGGTTTATTCCTGACTTACGAGCAGAAAGATGCTACCAAATGGGGCGTTTATAAACCGCCTGTTGCGGCAGGTATTGGTGCAGGTTCATTCAAGTATGACATTCATCCGGGCAAGGGCGATGAATCCATTTTTGTGCATCGCATGAAATCCACACATCCTGCCGTAATGATGCCCGAAATCGGACGCGTGACGGTACACGAAGAAGGCGTAGCATTGATTCGGGATTGGATAGATGAAATGTAGGGATTTTTGATTGAGTGATTTTTGATTTTTGATTGGATTTTGCTTCGCAAAATTACCATTATATAAAATTCGCATAGCGAATCAATCAAAAATCAAAAATCCCAAAGATTATTTAAATCTTTTTCCTTTATTATTTTTATAATCCATAAAGACAAATTCGCCCAATCCTTTCAAACCGCTATAAAACGCCTTACCGTTGTTTGCCTTTGTAAATTTATCGACAAATTGCATCAAATATGGGTCGCGGGCAATCATAAAAGTCGTAATTGGAATATCGAGTTTGCGACAACGTTGGGCAAGATTGAGGGTACGACCAACGATTTTCCGGTCTAGCCCAAAGCTGTTTTTATAATAACTTTTACCGCGTTTGATGCAAGAAGGTTTACCGTCGGTAATCATAAAAATTTGCTTATTCGGATTGCGTCTGCGGCGGAGAATATCCATCGCCAATTCGATACCTGCGACTGTATTGGTATGATACGGACCAACTTCCAAATAAGGCAAATCTTTCACCTCAATGCGCCACGCATCATTCCCAAACACGATAATATCGAGTGTATCTTTCGGATAGCGGGTATTGATAAGTTCAGAGAGTGCCATTGCGACCTTTTTGGCGGGTGTGATGCGGTCTTCGCCATACAAAATCATCGAGTGCGAAATATCAATCATCAAGACAGTACTCATCTGACTTTGATAGTAAGTCTGATGTACCTCGAGGTCGTCTTGCGTGAGCATAAAATCGTCAAGACCATTATTGATATAAGCATTTTTCAAGGAATCAGAAATCGCGATTTGGTCGAGTTTATCCCCAAATCTATATGGGCGTTTTTCCGAAGTATGTTCATCGCCTGTACCGCTAAAATTGGTGTTGTGATTACCACGCTTGGCTTTTTTCAATTGCCCGAAAATATCTTCGAGTGCCTTTTGTCGCATCGAAATTTCCATTTTTTTGGAAGGTATAAAATTCGGATTTTGAGGACTTTGTGGCTGAATGTAGCCCTTGTCGATGAGTTCTTGAATAAAATCCGCCATGCCATACTCCTCACTAGTCAAGCCATATTCCTTGTCGAGTTCGGTCATCCACGAGAGGGCTTCGCTCACATTGCCCGATGTATATACGAGCAAATCCTGAAAGATTTTGAGTAAATCCTCAAAGGTATTGGCGGAATGTTCGCCGGGTACAAATTCTGAAAAACGCCAACCTATCATCAAGTTACGAGTTTGCGAGTTGCGAGTTGCGAGTTTGCAAGCCGCGCTCTGATTTTTTTCTTTTTGGGAATGATTGCAATGAAGTTCACATTTGCCTATGGACTATCGACCATTGACTATGGACTGTTTACGCTAATTTACAATTTTTTTAACAAAAAAAATCGCCTGATGTTGTACGATGAATGTTAAGAGCAGCGTTTTTGGAATTATAATTGCAAATCTAACGGTACAAACCAATTCACTCACACCAAACAGATTTTAAAATGAAAAAGAAACTAATCATCTTGGCTGCCTTTATCTTCGCAGCAATTTTTCATGCTAATGCTCAGACTGTGAATGGAATCCCGATTCAGGAGATTGATGCCGAATACGTTCAAATTGTGGGTAGAGGCACTTTCTTGAATAACAAAATAAGCGTTGATATTGATTTTGGTCAGAAAAACAAAGCTTTCAATGCAAAGGACACGCAAATCCGTGACAAGAAAGGTAAATTGGCTAAATTTAATTCAATGGTTGATGCGCTGAATTTTATGAGTGCTAATGGCTATGAGTATGTTGATTCTTATGTCATGCTGATACCGAATCAAAATCCGAATCAATTTCAGCAACAACAAACTCAAAATGTACAGTATTATTTATTGAGAAAGAAAAAGGAATAATGTTTTAGGAACGCGGCATAAATAAGTTTACCATCTTGGGTAGATTATTTTGTGCTTAGTTTTCGTCTTGAAAGAAGGCGTTTATCGGGATAAATAACTGATTTCAAGGCGGAAAATAAGTGCAAAAGAAGCAGCCAAGATGGTAAAGTTATTTTTGCCGCGTTCCTTACAGCATATTTCAGATTTGTCTATTTTTATTATTATTGGTATTTGGCAATTCTGATTGTTTAGCCAGAAATTTTAAAGAAATAGAAAAGGCATTACATCAATATTACAAACTCAATAAACTTTATGAATCTAATTAACCCAATAAACTTAATAAATTTAAAATGAATCATACAACCATATTCACCCTGTTAATGATATTATTTGTAGGAAGTGTTTTTGCTCAAACGAAAACCTATAAGTCTATAGAAGAAACACGCGGCAACGAAGACCAAGTCGTCAAACTAAGCCTTATCGGGCAACACTTAGAAGAAATACCGTCTGAGGTATTTGCCCTCAAAAATTTGAAATTTATAAGTTTCAAGGATAATAAAATCGACAGCATACCACCCGAAATTGGTCAATTGAAAAATCTGGTTTATCTGGATTTTACGAATAATAATATTACCGAGCTGCCGTCTGAAATTGGCGAATTAACCAATTTACGCTTTTTGGGCTTGGGAAATTCGTCGAGCGAAGACAAGATAAAATTCACCGGAAATAAGATAGAAAAGCTGCCGGACGAGTTATTTAACCTCGTAAATCTGGAGCAATTAGATATGTCACAATTACGTATCAAAAAAATACCGTCAGGAATTGGGAACTTGACCAAGTTGAAAGAATTATTCTTGAGTAGCAATCTATTGAAAGAGCTACCTGCGGAGATAGGAAAACTGACTCAATTGACGAACTTAGGTTGTTCCGGTAATTACCTCAAAGAAGTACCACGCGAGTTGGGCAATTTGACTCAATTGAAATGGTTGTGGTTGGGGTATAATGACCTTACATTCTTACCGCCTAATATGAGTAAATTGACAAAATTGGAGGCATTATACCTAAAAGGGAATTTATTCACAAAAGTCCCTAAAATGTTATTTGATTTACCTGCATTAATAAAGTTAGATTTGGGAAGAAATGAAATCAAAATACTACCTGATGAATTGAATACAATGACACAGCTTGAAGTCCTTATCTTGGGAGATAATCGACTGACTTCCATACAAGATAAAGTTAGTAATTTAAATAAATTAAAGCGTTTGGATATTCGTAATAACAAGATTCCGGTCGAGCAATTTCGTCAGCTACAAACACAACTTTCCGGCACAAAAATTCTATATAATTACAAGAAAAACGGATAGAAATTATTACATAAAATAATAAAAAGGCATCAAATTATTCAATAATTTGATGCCTTTTTCATTTTGTATGCAACCTTTCTTTTACATTCCACAACTAAAACATGTAATTCCTATCTAATTAGAGAAACAAACAAACAACTCTTTCGTATTCCACTCTACTACATTGTGAGCGAATTAAAATACATGGTATCTCTTTAAGGGAAATATCATAAACCAAATCATTTAATCTTCGGATCGTATAATCCGACAAGTTTTTACACAAAAAATTATAAGCTGGCGTATGAAAATATCTAACTTATGTTAGAATTTTGTGACGTCGGTTTTTCATATTCGTCGAAGAAATAAAAGGATAAATTAAAGCTTTTTATCAAGTCACAATTGTGCAGTAATAGTGCAATTTTACGAAGAGCTAAATGACTAATTTTCCGCAGATTATGCGAACTATAGACCTCAACTTGTTTTAGTACAAGCGATCCAAACTACAAAACTCAACTCAATATGCTTAGTATGCAAAAGAATTTACGCTCTATCTTTTCTGCGCTCACTTTCACTCTATTAGCAACTATTGGTTCTGCCCAGGGCACTTTCGATGTTCGATTCCTTGTCGATTCAGTCGATTGTGTTGGAAGCAAACTATTTGTTGATATTGAAGTGCGTGCGGACAACGCTGGTCAGGAATACTTTTTAGGTGACCAAAACTATCGTTTCTCTTTTAATAGAAATGTATTAGCAAATCCTCAACTCGTTCAGGAGTTAGATGTATCGGGTTTTATACCCGGACCAAATTATCCTGTGCCCGACAATCAGGATTTTGCTTTTTATTCATCACATACCCTAACCGGGTCGCTGGACACAATCGTTTCTTACAACCTTGAGCTACAAGGAGGTGATGGAATTTTTGTGACTGACACCGATTATATCAGTGTCGGTAGGCTGTCGTTAGACATTCTGGATTTCAATACGCCTGTGTACCTGAGATGGCACAGAGATATACCGACGGATTTCCCGAATACTTTTGTCGGACAAAAACTCAACGGCTCGCTCGTGCCTACTGACGAAGGATCTTATCTTGATTATTATCAAGATTTGAGCGGTGCTTGTAGCAATACAACACCCGTAGCCGCCAATGACCTAGATACTACACCGGAAGAGCAACCTATAATAGTTTGCCTACCCGACAATGATATGGATGCTGAAAATGCATTGGATAATATGTCCGTCACCCTGCTGAGTACGCCGCCTGCTGCCGAGGGTACAGTAACACTGGATGCCACAACAGGCTGCATTACATTTACACCTGCCGTAGATTTTGCGGGTACAGTGACAGCTTTTGATTATCAAATATGTGATTTGGGGGTACAGATTCCTTCTTATCAAGGAGATACGAACCCATTACCTGTACCTGCGCCCGACCCCGGCGACCCACCTATCGACGCACAACCACCTGCTTGTACGACAGCGACTATCAATCTTACAGTTACAAACGTGAATGACGCACCGGTAGCCATGGATGATACTGAAACAACGCCGGAAGACACACCACTCAATTCAGACGTAACACCAAATGATAGCGATGTAGATGGTGATAATTTGACGGTAAATACAACACCTGTTACACCTCCGACGAATGGTATGCTCACCCTCAATGCAGATGGTACATACACCTACACCCCAAATCCAAATTATTTCGGTCCTGATAGCTTTGTGTATGAAGTTTGTGATGATGGTACGCCTTCATTGTGTGCCCAGGCTACCGTGAATATTGACGTTACACCTGTAAATGATGCCCCAATTGCAGAAGATGATACAGAGACAACACAAGAGGAAGTCCCGGTCAATTCGGATGTCACACCCAACGATACTGAACCGGACGGCGACAATCTTGTGGTCAACACAATACCTGTTATTGCGCCTACTAATGGTACATTGACCCTCAATCCTAATGGTACATATACCTATACACCTATCGTAAATTTCAGTGGTACAGATAGTTTCACCTATGAAGTTTGTGATGATGTTGTTCCTGCATTATGCGATTTGGCTACCGTAACCATCACCATCGACCCGGTGAATGATGCGCCTATTGCCATAGATGATTCCGAAACAACGGATGAAGACACACCATTGAGTTCGGATGTAACACCTAACGACAGCGATGTAGATCCGGGAGATGTTTTAACAGTAAACACAACACCTCTTACGCCTCCGGCGAATGGTATGCTCACCCTCAATGCAAATGGCACATATACCTATACGCCAAATGCTAACTTCAATGGTACAGATAGTTTTGTATATGAAATTTGTGATGATGGCACACCTCAATTATGCGCTCAAGCCACGGTCACGATTACTATTGACCCCGTAAATGATGCGCCCGTTGCTGTAGATGACACCGAAACAACACCGG
>CALHBW010000150.1 GCA_937930625.1 uncultured Saprospiraceae bacterium
GGTGCTGTCGACGTTATAAGCTGTCAAAGCGTTGAGTCTGTTGGCTTCTGTGGCTTGTCCGTAGCGTTGTCTGCCTTCGGTTTGGCGGAGTTGTTCACGGGTAATGGCGAAGCGTTCGGCGGCGATTTTTTCATCTTCCTGTAAGCGTACCCACTCGTAATATGCCGTGATGACATTGACCATCGTATTCTCAAATGCTTGTCGATAAGCAAGGTCACTAAGGCGAAAATTTGACTGTGCTTTTTTGAGTGTATTTTGTCCCCTCAATCCGTCAAACAGCACATAGCTCGCACCTATATTGCCTCCGAATGAGCGCGACCACGCAGCTTCAGTTTCAATTGGCGGAATAGCAGCGTACTCTGCCTTTGTACTACTCTCTCCGTAATTATAATTGCCATTCAAATCCAAGCGGGGGAGAAGTCCTGCATTGCCCCAAGTGGCGTTGTTTTGTGCCACTTGCTGATTATTGGTAGCGATGCGTAAGCCGAAATTATGTTGGGCAGCAAGGTCAATCACTTGTTCTAAACTGACGGTGCTTTGTGCTGATATTTGACCGCAAAAAAAAGCGATAGAAAAAAATAGGATAACAGTCTTTATTTTCATTTTGTAAAAATGATGAAGGGGCAAGCCGCAACTTGTCCCGTATCTGTTCAAAATTAAGTATTTGTTAATCAGTATCTTATGGGGTTTTGAATGGAATTGAATGTGCAAATGTATTCATTCCAAACACAAAAAACACGATTTTGATTTGTAAAAACACCCCAAACTGTTACTATGATTATTCTTGGAATGGCTGCATCTTGTGGTCGTAAGCAGCAGAATTCATTTTTTAACGACAAAATTTTATCAATTATGAGAAAAATTATTTTGATACTAAGCATTTTATTTTTCTATGGAACAGTAAATGCACAATGCCCGCAAGGAGATATTACACTGACCACTCAACAGGAAGTGGATGATTTTGCTATGAATTATCCGAATTGTACGGAGATTACAGGGACACTTAGGCTGGATAATTTTACAGGAACGAATCTCAATGGGCTTAGTCAGATTACATCTATTAGGAGTTTGTCTATTCGAAATAATAGTAATTTAATGAGTATGTCAGGTTTGGACAATTTGACCATTGATACCGTAAACAGAATTACTATTGAAGACAATCCTATTTTGACCAATATAAATGGCTTGGAAAGTATAAGTACCATCACTAACAGCCTTACGATTGAGTCAAATCAAAGCCTCAATAATTTAAATGGTTTAGCGAATTTAAATTATGTAGATGACGAAGTTAAAATTAGAGATAATGCCGCATTGGTAGATATATCTGGTCTGTATAATTTAACTTATGTAGGTGAAAATTTTCGTATAATTGTCAATCCATTAATTACAAATATCAGTGGATCTGATGATTTAACTTATGTTGGCGGTACACTTCAGATATCTTTCAATGATAATCTAAACGCTATCACAGGTTTTAATAATCTCGAAACCTTTGGCAACAGTTTTTTTTCCGGTTTAAATATTAGAGACAATGCTGTTTTGAATGATATTTCTGGATTGGGGAATGTGGGTTTGACCGAAAAACGCCTGACGATAGACAATAATCCGAATCTCGCCGTTTGTGCATTACCCAATATTTGTGACCATTTATTAAATGGAGGACAACACGATATATCCGACAATGCTACCGGCTGCGCTACTTTCTCAGAAATTATAGCCGATTGCTCCTCCGAATTTTGCCTGACGGATGGCATCACCTTCACCACACAAACACAAATAGACAACTTTGCCACCGACTACGCCGGATGTATAGAAGTATTGGGCAGTATTACCATCGACGATTCAGGTGCAGACCCCATCACCAACTTGGACGGACTCAACCCAATAAGCACAATACAAGGCAGCCTCACCATCCAAAACAACCCCTCACTCACCAACTTAAACGGACTCAACAATATCACCGCAATAGAAGGCACATTCGCAGTAAATAATAATGATGTTTTGACAAGCCTAAATGGGATAGAAAACATTGATTTTGTGAATGTTACGGATGTACAAATACAAAACAATCCCAACCTTTCCATTTGCAATACGCCTAATATTTGCAACTTTGTAAATTTCAATACTGCCACTGTTTCGGGCAATGCTTCCGGCTGTAATACTCAAGCACAAATCGCTGCCTCTTGCGCTCCGGTAGATGGGGGAGTAGATACTGATTTTGGTACAAATGGCGTGATAGATATTGCAGGGCATACCGTCAGTTGCATCCTCACGCAGCCCGACGATAAGTTAGTCGTATTCGGTTCAAGCATCTTGCGACTCCATCCCGATGGCACATTGGATACGAGCTTTGGCAACAATGGTGTGGTGTCATATACAGGTTATGAGGGAGTCTTGCAACCCGATGGCAAAATTGTAGTCTTGTCCGTTTACGCATTAGCCAGATTCAACCCTGATGGTACATTCGATACCACATTTGGCGATGACGGTATTCAAGGTCTGAGTGCCAGTGCCAAGGATATTGCCCTAAGTCCTGATGGAAAAATCATTACTTCTGACACCGAACTCGCCCGTTATAATGCGGATGGTTCGCCGGATACCACCTTTGGGGATAACGGCCTTGTTTCCATTGAAGTACAGGCTTACCACCTCGGCGAGTCTCCCGGTGCTCCCCAAGTCCTCCGAACCTACTATCCATCCTGCCATGTCATCGTCAAATCGGATGGAAAAATTGTCGTAGCGGGCGATTTTGCCTATCAATCCCGTTACAATCCTGAATATATTATCTACTACAATCGTTTAAGATGTCGTGTGGGCTATAATGAAGATGGTACGCGAGATAGCAATTTTAATGAATGGATAGAAGGTTGGTATCAAGGTGATGTATTCAGCTATGTTGATGATTTGGTCTTACTGCCGGATGATGAATTTGTGATGTTGAGCAGTACTGATTTCGAGTTAGAAGGGAATTTATGTATGAATCAATACGATGCCAATGGCATCTCACTTGGCGGAAATTGTAGTTACACCTCACTCTGCGATGACTCCTTTTATTACGGTGCATCATGGTCGCGGGCTACCGCAGCCGATTGTGGTATTTTTGCCTTTGGCGAATACGGTACTATTTTCGGAAATACTTGCAATTTCTTAACCCGCACCGATTATGACGGCACACCCAATAGTGATTTTGGCGATAATGGTGGCGTCTCACTTCCTGTTGCCGCGAGTTTCAATAATACAGCGGATATTGCCCTTCAATCTGATGGTAGCATCATCGTTGCCGGAAACTCTGCTACGGGTATCGCACTTGCTCGCCTGTACAATGATGAAACATGCAATCCCTTATTTCTGCTTACATCGCCGCCACCGCCTACAGACCCATGCGGCGGTACACCCGCAAGCACCGACTCACTCACGCATATATTCGACGAGGATTTATTTATTGATGCAGTAGGCTTTGCCAATAATCCAAACATCACCTTCCCCGACCCCGGTACGCCTGCCGATGCCGTATTATCCGATATTTCTCTTGAATTATATTTTAGATTAAATGGCAATTCCTGTGAAAACGAAATCGCCCTACAAATCACCGACCCGGCAGGCAATACACAGCCGCTTACAGCTTACACGACATGCGATGGCGGCAGTGGATTATATTATGTCAATTTGAATGTCCCTTCGGGAAATACAACAGGCAGCGCAGCCGATTGGATAGTAGAATTTGACGATACCAATGACCAAAATTCAGGTTACGAATATTCCGTTCGATTTGCTCGCCTGAATTATATCGCAACAACCGGAGGAGGTGGCGAGACCATCATAAATGAAGTTTCCGATTTTGCAGATTCCGATTTATTTATAGATGGTGTTGGTTTTGCAAATAATGGAACATATACCTTTGCCGACCCCGGTACACCAGCCGACGCAGTACTTTCCGATATTTCCCTCGAATTATATTTCAGATTAAATGGCGCATCTTGCGAAAATGAAATCGCCATACAAATCACCGACCCGGCAGGAAATACCCAAGCACTTACCGCCTACACCACTTGCGATGGCGGCAATGGTTTATATTATGTCAATTTGAATGTGCCAAGCGGAAATACCACGGGCAACGTAGCCGACTGGACGGTACAATTTGATGATACGAATGACCAAAACTCCGGCTACGAATATTCGGTTCGCTTCGGCAGATTGACCTATACGACTACGCATACAGAAGGTGGCGGCGGTATGTCGGTCACTGTGAATGAAGAAGTTACGGATTTTGCAGATTCCGATTTATTTATTGACGGCATTGGTTTTGACAATAACGGAACATATACCTTCACCGACCCCGGCACACCCGCAGATGCCATTTTATCCAATATTTCCCTCGAATTATATTTCAGATTAAATGGCGCATCTTGCGAAAATGAAATCGCCATACAAATCACCGACCCGGCAGGAAATACCCAACCTTTGACGGCTTACACCACTTGCGACGGTGGCAATAGTTTGTATTATGTCAATTTGGATGTACCAAGCGGAAATACCACAGGCAACGTATCCGACTGGACGGTACAATTTGACGATATCAACGACCAAAATTCCGGTTACGAATACTCCGTTCGTTTTGGCAGATTGACCTATGATACAGAATATACTGAGTGCGTCCCCATGTT
>CALHBW010000151.1 GCA_937930625.1 uncultured Saprospiraceae bacterium
TCCAAAGTCCAGTTACTCAACATACGCTCAATTCTTTTGTCTCGCCTCTCTTTTCTCACGTCTCGCCTCTCAATTCTCTCGTCTCTCATCTCTTATGTTTAGATTTGAAGAAATAACGAATTTGTACGCGCTGGCGATTATTCCTGTGTTGATATTTTTTTTCATCATGGCAATGATGTATCGTAGGCGAGTGATTAAGCAATTTGGGGAAAGTCGGCTGGTGACGCAACTGATGCCACAACTGGCGAAGTACAAGCATACGGTCAAATTTATTTTCCTTGCATTGTCGATGAGTCTGCTCTGCGTGGCTTACGCGAATCCGCAATGGGGAACGAAGAAGGAGAAGGTACGGCAGAAGAGTTCGGATGTATTTATTGCGCTGGATGTGTCGGAAAGTATGAACGCCCAAGACCTGCCACCGAGCCGTATTGACCGCGCGAAACGATTTACACAACAACTGATACAAGAACTGAAAGGCGAGCGTATCGGTACGATTGTTTTTGCGGGGAATGCGTACTTGCAGATGCCCCTGACGGCAGATTATTCGTCGGCAGTGATGTTTACAAAAACCGCTAATACGCGCATGGTTCCCACGCAGGGAACGGCAATCGGCGATGCAATTCGACTGGCAACGCAGTCGTATGATGAAAGCGGAAAATTTCATAAAGCCCTGATTATCATTACGGATGGCGAAAATCACGACCAAGACGCCCTCGACCAAGCTAAAATCGCAGCCGAGCAAGGCATCCTCATCTTCACGATAGGCGTGGGAACGAGTGGCGGCGCACCGATTCCGACTTTTGAAAACGGAACAAGCACCTACAAAAAAGATAAACAAGGTGCTACGGTGATGTCTAAATTGAATGAAAATATGTTGAGTAGCCTCGCGGCGGCAGGGAATGGCAAGTATTATAATATCACAAAAGGCGAACAGGTCATCGAAACGCTACAAAACTATATCCAAGCACTCGAAAAACAAGAGTTTGAACAACGTACTTTTAGCGAATATGAGAGTTATTTTCAGTGGTTCTTGGCGGCGGCTTTGCTGTTTTTGTTGATTGAATTTTTGTTGTCGTATCGCAAGAGTGCTTGGTGGGCGAAACGGGATATTTTTAAGGTGTAGTGATTGGTTTTCGGGTTATTTTTTATGTGAAATTAATGGGTAAAAAACCTCATCATGGAAGAAATATTAGACCAAACATTTAATGAAAATGAGAAGGATGAGACGCGGATAAATCGACTGACGGCTTTTATTCGTTTACTATATTGTGTACTTTTATTTTGCAATATAGCTTATCTTCAAATGACACATATTAGAGATAATAGGTTTGATTTTTCAACGAATTTCATCACAGTAATTATCTTAAATTTGGTGGGCATTTTTCTCATTTATTATAATTTGAAAAGTGTATCTCATGAATTTAAAAGTGCATTTGTTGTTTCAATTTTCAAAAGAGAAATTTCAGTGATATTTGTCGTGTTAAATTTACCTTTGGTCTTGATATATTTTTTCCCAAATTTAATTACTCAAACATGTGTTATTGATATATGGGATTATATTTATCTTTTTTCAGGGATTTGTTTGATACTAATTCTTACCAGAGAAATTACCTATTTAAAACGACGTAAAAACACCAAACCATGATAACAACAAAACCAACAAAATTTCTCGATACTTACCGTCTTATCACAATAATTTCGTTGATAATTATCGTTATTTGGATGGGCTATAAAAGCTATCATTCCAATAACGAATACGCCATTTCTTATGAATTTAAGTTGACGGTTATCGGGATTTTTCTGATATTGGGAGGTATAGGAAAAACAAATTATCTGCAACAAAACAAACAATCCAAAGAAGCATATTATGCTTTTTATGGAATGATTATTCATGTGGTTATTCTGTTTTCGGCAATTATAATTTACAATAATTTAGGCTAAAAATATGTACAAATATATTCTCATTATCTTATCTTTTTTTCTGGTAAACATCGCCTTCGCCCAAAGCACCCAAAAACTCCGCGAAGGCAATCAAGACTATAAAGATGGTAATTTTGAACGTGCCGAAGAACAATATCGCCGCGCCATTCAGGAAGAACCAAATTCGCTCACAGGCACATACAATCTCGGCAATGCCATTTACGAACAAGGCAGATACGACGAAGCGGTAAAGCATTACAGTACCGCCGAAGCCATTGCAAAAGATGATAAAACCAAAGCCGATGCCCTGCACAATCTCGGCAATGCCTACCTCGCCCAGCAAAATCTCGAAGAGGGTATCAACGCCTACAAGCAAGCCCTCAAACTCAACCCGAAAGACATGGCAACCAAATACAACCTTGCCTACGCCCTCCAGCAAATGAAAATGCAGCAACAGCAAGAACAACAACAGCAACAAAGCGGAGAACCCAACGAAGACCAAGAAAGTCAAGACCAACAGGAACAACAGCAGCAGCAACAAGAACAGCAGGAACAACAAGACCAAGAGCAGCAACAAAGTCAGGAAGGCGAGGAATCAGAAAACGAACCCAATGAAGAACAACAAGAACAACCGCAACCGCAAGATATGAGCGAAGAGGAAGCCCGAAAAATCCTACAAATCATGGAAAATGAAGACCAAAAAGTACAAGAAAAACTCCGCAAAGGGGATGCCAAGCAAAGCAAGTCAGATAAGGATTGGTGAGGACGTGCTGATGTGTCGAAGTGCTGATGTGCTGACGTGTGATTCGCGTACTTACATCAGTACATCAGCACATCAGTACATCAGCACATTCAAGCCCCAATCGTAGTCCAGATAATTGACTTTTGCATCTGACGAGGCTTTGACATCGCTGTATTGATTGATGTATTCAAGTAGCGTCGTTTTTTTCGTAAAATCAGATTTGAACCAAGAGAAAATTTTAGAGAGTTGGGCTTCATTTGAGTTGATATTATTTTTCGTTTTATCGTTGATAAATGCACGGGCTTGGGCAGTGAGTTGAGCATCTATGTTGCTTGCAGTAAAGGCTTCATTCCACAAATTCGGGCAAGAAATCGAGGCACAAACTATCGCAAAATGTATGCGCGGCTCATCAAATTCTTTTCTCAAAATCTGGTGTTCGATGTGATTCAAGGTGTATTTATTCCCTTCTATTTCAATAAATTGTATATCCCAAACCGAATTTAAAAACGGCAATCCTTTCTTAATATCCTTGATACTTTTTACGGGATAATTTTTCAAAATCAATTCAACGGTATAAGCATTATACGCATTAATCCAATAGGCGAGTTGTTCATTTTTCGACCAGTTTTTATTATTTGGATGATGCGTATTGAGCAAATTTAGGTATTCATCAAAACGCGCTTTATCCTCTGCGAATCCCTTATAATTCACCTGACCATCAACAACATGCTTTTGCAATAATTCCGTCCAAATCTCATGCGAAATTGGTGTGGAATTGGACGCGACGATTTGTTTGTTATTGTTATTACAGGAGATAAATAAAACAAAAAATAACATCATACATATACCTCGTCGTAATGACCGTTGTAGGGACAGGGCATGCCCTGTCCCTACAACGGGGGCAAGGTGATTGTTCGGAATAATTATATTTTTCATAAACAAAAAAAATAAAAAAGAGCAACCGATAAAAACCGACTGCTCCATAAACTCTTCTAAAAAATTTTGGATGAAATTTGAATATTCAAAATTTATTCATTCAAAATTCAAAATTAGTTTACTTAATCAAGGACTGCAATTTCATCGCCAATCCCATATCACCTTTGATTTTGACCTTACCGCCCATTACAGCAGACATCGGGTTGAGGTCGCCACTCATCATCGCCTGAAAATCTTCGATAGAAGCAATAATGACAGTGTCTGCATCCTCGTCAGATTCGCTAACCACGTTGCTGTCACCGGTACCGTCGATGAATAATTGTTTGCCGTCAAGGTCAAATTTCAATTTTTTGCCAAAGGCAGGAGCTGCGCTTGCTTTAGGTTCAATCGCGCTTTTAATAGCTTCAAAACTCATAAATATTTGATTAGTTTGATTATTAGAAATTCCATTTTGTTTGCCATTTTGGGTTGCTTTTCGGTGTGCGCCGTTGCTGCGGGCTTGCTTATAACCTTGTCCGTCGATGATGATTTTGGCGATGATGTCGCGCATGATTTCCGACGTACCGCCGCCAATCGTACCTACACGCACATCCCGATACATTCGCGCCATCGGGTACTCCTCCATAAAGCCGTAACCACCAAACATTTGCAAGCATTGTGTAGCGACTTTTTCGCACAATTCGGTAGTAAGCAGCTTTGCCATCGAACACAATTTCACATCATACACATCATCGGCATACAATCGACAACAATGATAACTAAACGCCTTCAACGCCTCCACCTCACTCGCCATCTGCGCTATCTTGTGCCGCAAGACCTGAAAACGATTTATCGGACGACCAAATGCCTCCCGTTCCGACATATATTGCAGCGTCTTTTCCAGTGCGTGTTCCATAGCCGTCACACCGGCAGGAACAGCCACCAATCGCTCCAATTGCAGCCCATTCATCAGGTAATAAAACCCGCGTCCTTCCTCACCCACGAGATTTTCAACAGGTACTTTTACGTTATCAAAACTCAATTCCGCCGTATCCGAAGCGTGCCAACCTAACTTCTTCAATTTGCGTGCCGATACGCCTTCCGCATTGCGGTCAATCACAATTAAACTTACGCCAGCCGCACCCGCTTCAGGGTCGGTCTTCACCACTGTCACAATAAAATCGCCATATACACCATTGGTAATAAAGGTTTTAGAGCCATTTATGATATAATGGTCGCCATCGCGCACTGCACGAGTTTGAATATTTTGAGCATCCGAACCTGCGCCCGGTTCGCTGATACCAATCGACCCAATCAAATCCCCACTTATAACGCCGGGCAGGTATTTTTGTTTGAGTGCTTCCGAGCCATATTTGAGAATGTAAGGCGTGGACATATACTGCGTCACCTGCTGTGTAATCGCAAAACCACCGGAGTTCATGCGCCCCAATTCCTCATTGAATACCACATCAAAAAAGAAATCCAAATTAGAACCGCCATATTCTTCCGGGTAAGTCAAGCCCAAAAAGCCCATTTCGCCCATCTTTTTCCAAATATCACGCGGAATGCGACGGTCTTCCTCCCATTGATCAATATTCGGACGCGCTTCTTTTTCCAAAAAATTCCGCAAACTCTCGCGGAACATTTCATGGTCTTCGGTGAAGTGGTAATTTTTCATTGAATTGATTATCAAATTATTTTGAGTAAACGTAAAACGATTTTGTAAATCGTCATTCACGTCAGAATTTCGCTGATTTATGCGACGGTTTGCAAAATCGTTTTTTAGCCAGTATTATTAGTAAATTTAATTATCGTAGTCTAGCAGCTTATCTATTATTCAGATTTAATTCAGTGCAATAAATTACCAATTTCGTATATTGTTATTACTCCAAATCAATGGTATGTGTAGCACCTCCGCCAGCCAGATTATTTTCTGCTTCAACCCTTATTTTACCTCCGGAGAATTCCGAATTAAATTTAATGGTTACAATCGACTTTGCAAAGTCTCCATCAATTGAATTTTCAACATTCAATATTTCCATATTCCCATTAAGTATCGACCACAAAAATTCAGTATCTGAAACTTCGTTCGACCCAGGAGAAAGTTTTGATGCAAATGTTATAATTTCATTTGGTGATGCAAAGTCTGTCCCATCTACGCATATAGCTACAAGAGTATTATCTGTTATTGATAAATCGCAATCAGTCACACTTTTGGAATCATTGACAATGGCTTCAATTGAATCATCATTGGAACAAGAAAAAATGAATACAGCAATCATTAAGATTGGATAAATAAGTAAATTTTTCATAAAGTCTTAATTTTTTTGTTAAAATTTAAGTGATTGTAATGTTTTTTAGACACATTTTTATTCAAATACCACCTATTTTTTTTAATAAAAAACGTCAGACAACTTGTTCATTTTCAATAATATGAGGTGTTGATAGGTTTTAAAAATGCCAAACGAGGGCATATCGCCTACAAAGATAACTTTTTATCCAAAAAAAATAGCGGATTCATCGAATACATCCGCGAATTATATTATCATTGTACATTCATAAATCCATACAATCATTACGTTTGTTTTAAATTAAATTTGCAATTGCAGCCTTCAAAACAAG
>CALHBW010000152.1 GCA_937930625.1 uncultured Saprospiraceae bacterium
CCGTCTAAGTTTGCTTGCGAGATTACTACTCGTCTGACGAAGGTTTTGTGAAATGTAGTGATTTGTCTCATAAAATATTCGCATTGAATAAAGTGATTCGTCTGACGAGTATTCGCTTTAGGCAAAGTTAGACGGGTAGCCCAATTAGTTGATTAGTGATTAGTGATTGGTTATTAGTTAGTTATGGACTTTATAATTTTAGCTCACATTTAACATGGTGCTTGCGGCTTAGGAGATTCTGAACCTGCGATAGCTATCGGGGTCAGAAAGATGTACTGGTTTTAGGTTCATGTATAGTAGTATGAACTTAGACTTAAACTTAATCTTAGACTTAAACTTAAATAGGGACGCATACTCCGAAAACGGTGCAGCGTCCCATCCCTCCAAATGTTAAAACTTGGTATTCTTATCCTAAAGAAGTGAGTCTATAATCAAAAGTTATTCTCTCCCTTCTCTAGGTTTTTTTTTGTAAACAAGTGTCATAATCTTGCCTTTGAGGTCTTCGGGATTATAGGGTTTGGCGAGGTAATCGTTCATACCTGCGGCAATTACTTTCTCGGCTTCCGTTTTACTGGTATTTGCCGAGAGTGCGATGATGGGGATGTCGGGGTCAACGGTGCGAATGCGTGCTGAGGCTTCAAAGCCGTTCATGACAGGCATCTGCAAGTCCATGAGAATGACATCGTAATCGTTGGCTTCAAATTTCTCGAATCCAATTTTACCATTGTCGGCAATTTCTACGGATACATAGTCTGACCACATGACCAACATTCGCTTGGTAGCAATCTGATTGAGGAAGTGGTCTTCTACAAATAGAATTCGCATCGGACGTATCGGGTCGCCACCGATTTCTTGTGCAGCAACATCGGCAATGGAGAAGTCAATCTCAACGGTAAATGTTGTACCATCTTTTTCTATGCTAACGACTCTCAGTTCGCCGTCCATCTTCTGCGTGAGACGAGTAGCGATGGCAAGTCCGAGTCCTTTTTTCTTTTCTTCTTCGGTTAGATTGAGCAGCCTGTCGGTATCAAGAATTTCTTCTATCTTACTCTTGGACATACCAACGCCGTTGTCTTCCACACGGAAGGAAACGGTAGCTCTGCCCATTTCGATTTTCTCGGCTTTGACTTCAAACTCTATTCTGCCACCATGTTCAGTATATTTAACTGCATTGTCCAGCAGGTTATACATGATTTGGTTGACTTTTGTTTCATCACCGATAAGATATTTTGGTAAATTTTCATCTGCTTCTATATCAAGCGTAATACTTTTTCTGTCGGCTTTGATTTGGAACATCTTGACCAAGCCCTGAATAGTATTGGCGATAGCGAATTGCTCTTCATCAACTGTGATTTTATCAGAAAGCAGGACAGAGAAGTTGAGCATATTGTTGACGGCAAGCGAGAGGTCGCTAACCGACTGCTGGAGTGCCTTCACTGATTCTTCCTGTTCTTCGTCCAATGAAGAACCGCCGAGGGTATATGATAAGTTGACGATAGTAGATAAGGGGGTGCGGATATGGAAACTCATATCTTCCAATATCTCCTCTTTCATACGAGATGTACCCTCAGAGAGTTTGTGTTGTACCAGTAATTCTTCTGAGCGTTTGCGTTCTGTAATATCTCGCAAAGCCCCTACAAGCAGCATTTGCTGACTGGCATTGTCGTAAGATACCCGAAAGTGGTTTTCGACATATTTAATAGGAGTTGCACCCACTCTGACGCGATATTCTATCTTGTGAAGTTCTCCGTCTTTTCTGGCTGCATCGAATGCTTTTTGTACATGTTCTCTATCTTCGGCATATACATAATTGATATAGTCTGTCACCGAAGGTGTGATACGTCCGGGTTCAAAACCAAATATTTTGTACACTTCGTCTGACCAATTCATCTCATTGGTCACCATATCAATTTCCCAATGTCCGGAGCCGGTCATTTGGTTGATCCAATCAAAAAGTGTTTTGGTACGGATGAGTTCTTCGTTGGCACTTTGGAGTTGTTGATAAATCTTGTAGCGCGCCATAGTATGGCGGATGACGCGCGAGAGTAATTTGTAATCAAATTCTCCTTTTACGAGATAATCCTGTGCTCCTGCCCGAACAGCCTGTTCGCCGACAGTAGCGTCGGAGGTACCCGTCATAACGATTACGGGAATATCTCTGGGGCTGCGTTCCAGAAAGCTCTCCAATGTTCTAAGCCCCCTTGAATCCGGGAGGCTTAAATCCAATAATACCAGGTCGATTTCTTTTTCTTCGCAAAGTTCGATGCCCTCATACAAGGTCTCGGCATAAAAAAACTCATGCCTTAAAGAGGCTTGCTTGAGAAACACCTTCACAAGCTTAGCATCTTCCTCTAGATCGTCAATAACAAGGATATTAATTCTCATTACACAAATTTTGTACGTTAATCAAGCCGGCAGTTTTAGTGACATTTTAGATTTTTGATTGGGTGATTTTTGATTTTTGATTGAATTTTGCTTTGCAAAATTCTCTCTAAAAATCAAAAATCAAAAATCGAAAATCATTCAATCCCCCAAGGCTCGCGTGTTAATTTATCATGGTTGGCAGTACAGTTGTACTGAGCCAAAAGTCTTCTACTTTCTGAATTAAGTCAAAGAATTTATCAAATTCGATGGGCTTGTTGAGATAGCAATTTGCATGTAGGCGATAACTGTTGGAAATATCCTGCTCTGCTCCTGATGTTGTTAAAACAACTACCGGAATACACATCAGTTTATCGTCTTTCTTTATAATCTCAAGTACCTCACGCCCATCTTTTTTGGGTAAATTAAGGTCTAATAAAATTAAATCAGGGGTGATAGCTTCGGTATATTCCTCTTGTTGTTTAAGATATTGGAGGGCTTCTACACCGTCTGTTACCACATTTAGATTGACTGCCATTCCGGTCTCTTTAAAGGCTTCTTTCGTCAATCTGATGTCACCCGGATTGTCTTCAATAAGTAATATATTGACTGGTCTTCCGTTTTTATTCATATTTTATTGTATTGGAAAAATAACAAATTAACATTTACCAAATCTTGCTCACAATAGTGTTGTAGCTACCTTATTTCCTTCGCTTGTTTCACTTTGTTTATTAGCCCAATTATCAACTGCTTATAAAAATAATAAGAGTCCGACAATTGAATACGTAGAAACATGGCGAAGGTTTCACAAAATAAGCTATTGTTTGGTTTAAAATTGAAAATAAAATTCGTAGAAGGTTGCTTGCTTATGTACAAGATGAAGGAGACTTTTGGCTTTACCAACAGTACAAGCAGACGATTGATGGATAAAATTAGGTATAATTGTCATTTTTTACTGCATCTTTAACAAAAAATATAGGTTCTTTGACATTTTTTGCAAATAGTATCTCACGCGGAGAACGCAGAGGTCGCAGAGAATTGATTATTAGCACTCTGCGTTCTCTGCGAACTCTGCGTGAAATACAAGTTTTATTGAATTTGCAAAAATTGTCAAAGAA
>CALHBW010000153.1 GCA_937930625.1 uncultured Saprospiraceae bacterium
GCAGAGGTCGCAGAGGTTTTATAGTATTTCTCCGCGAACTCTGCGTTCTCTGCGTGAAATAATAAGGTTATTCAAGTTTAACTCTTTCAGAGTTATGAGGTTGTTTTTCATATTTAATTGCCCCTAATACTTTACACACTCCAATAATTTTGAACGATATTTTCTACAGATGCGTTTATTTTTTACAAAAAAAGTAATATCTTTGCACTCGCTTTTAAAAAAGGCGAATGTTCATTGGAAAATTTCAAAGTTTAAATTCTAACTTTCTATAAAGTATAAAACATACTCTTAATTGGAATTTGGAATTTGTTTTTTGGAGTTTAAAGCTGCGGGTGTGGTGAAATTGGTAGACACGCTAGACTTAGGATCTAGTGCTTCACGGCGTGGGGGTTCGAGTCCCTCCACCCGCACACATGAAAAGTTCAAGTACAAGTATCAAGTACAAGTTCAATTTGATTTAATTTGGCTGCGCCAAATATTTAAATTGTATCCGGATTTGGTATTTGGATTTGAACTTTTTTTTTACGAAAAAAATATAGACAGGTTTAGGTCTGAATGAAGTAAAAGTTTATGAATCAATATTTTAAACTTAAACTTATTCTTAAACTTAAACTTCAAACCAATCACTCATATGCCAACCATTACGCGACGAGATACCGAAGATTTAAGAGCTATCCTCACCGTACATATTGCCAAAGAAGATTACGAAAAAAGTGTGAATAAAAAACTGAACGATTTCAGAAAAAAGGCACACCTCAAAGGCTTTCGTAAAGGGCAGGTGCCGATGTCGTATGTCAAGAAAATATATGGCAAATCGGTCATTGCAGATGAATTGAACGAACTGGCGTACAAAGAATTAATCAAATATATCTCGGATAGCGACATGCAAACGATAGGTCAACCACTCCCTGTGGAAGACCAACCTATGCTCGAACTGGAGGTACGCAACTACATCGACTACGATTTTGAATACGAAATCGGATTGATGCCGCCGCTTGATTTGAAGGGATTGGATAAGAGTATCACGATTGATTCATTTGATATTGAGGTGACAGACGAGGCAGTACAAGAAGAAATTGATAAATATCTGAAACAGCAAGGAGACCGAAAAGAGGTAGATGAAGTACGTTCTGAGAATGATTTATTGATGGTTAATCTCATTGAATTGGAAGGTGACGAACCGAAAGCCGATGGACTCAACAAACATTCTATGGTCGCTATCGAAGACATTCAAAATGAGGATTTGAAAAAGCAAATTCTCACCTTGAAAAAGGGGGATACTTTCGATGCTGATATTTACGAGTTGGTGGCTGAAAGCCAATCACAAGATGTGAGAAAATATTTATTGAGTGTAGATGATGAGGCAGAATTCAATAATACATTCAGAGTAGAGATTGCTACTATTACCCACATGTCACCTGCCGAAATGTCTGCTGAATTGCTCGTTGATGCCATCGGACACGAAAAAGCAGAGAAGCATGTAGCCGAATTTTTACTAAAAGAAGATGAAGAAGATATTCAAGAAGAAATAGGTGGTGATTCGGATTTAGATATTCCTGAAGTAGTTGATTTAGAAGGACTTGGCGAAGAAATGGAAGAAAAAGTAATTAGCCCGGAGGAAAAAGAGGCGGCAACCAAAGGCATGAAAGAGGAAATTGGCTTGATGATAAAGGAACAATCAGAGAATGCAGCCAAAGACCATTTGATGAATAAGGTCATGGACGAACTTTTAGAAAAAAACGACATTCCATTATCTGATTCATACTTCAAACGCTGGCTGACCATCAATAATGAAGGCAGAGAAATTTCTGATGAAGTGTATGAAAATACCATAAAAACAATTCGTGCGAATTTTGTCTTAGATGCAGTAGCAAAACACCTTGATGTTTATACTTCGATTAGCGATGTAGAAGCAGAAATGCGAAATGATTACTACGAACGCGCCGGACTCGACCCGGAAAACCCAACATCTGATGAGCAATTTCAAAAATTCTATGAGATGATGATGCAGTACGATGAGTCTTTTATGATTAAACGACAAAGCCAACTCAATAATGATAATGTAAAAGACAAACTCGAAGAAATCATTATTATCAATAAAAAGAAAGTAACGACTACCGAACTCAACGATATTTTGAAAACAGAATACGAAGAAGCAAAGAAAAAAGAGGAAGAACAAAAAGCTAAAGAGGAAGAAGCTATTGAAGTAGAGGTGGAAGAAATGGAAGGTTAGTCAAAAAAATGAGTAGATGAGTAAATTTGGATGATATTTCGTGCCTCATCTTATTAATAAAAAACATTTAGTCATCTACTCATTTAGTCATTTACTCATTCTTTAGTCGATAATAGCAGCCCGTAAATCTGTTAAATTCACCCCATTTATCGAAGCTGTTAAACCTTCCTGTCACAAATGGCATTTATAATGCTACAAAGAATTAATTTAGTAACGAGCAAATAATAAGTTTACGATTTCGATGAGATTATTTTGCGCTTAGTTTTCTTCTTGGAAATGAGAGTTTATCGGGATAAATGACCATTTTCAAGGAGGAAAATAAGGGCAAAAGAAACCGTCCAAATCGTGAAGTTATTATTTACTCGTTACTATACATTTGAGAAAGTCATTATTACACCCAAATAAAAAATACGTTCCATTAGCGGTTTGTACAGGTTGAATTTTTTTGACATCATAAGGCAAATAAATTCCACTTTCGGCAGGTGAAACGGGCTGCCAATTTCCTTTGCCGTCACCTTCTAAGAGCAAGCCATTTCCGGCATCATTTCTGGGGGTTTCTATTTCGGAAGTAAAGAGATTTCCCGCGAGGAGAATATCATCGTGTGTATCGCCGTCGAAGTCTTGAATCACGAAATCGTTGATGCTCGAAATTTGCGCTTCATTGGGTAAAGGTGTCATTTTAAATGTACCATTTCCGCGATTTTCGACATACATACTCGCAAAGGTTTGCGCGGAGTAGTACAAAGCATTTTCCAGATTTTCTTCGCCATAAACCGCCGTCATATCCGCAGCCGCAAAGATGTCGTAAGTCGGAAATTTATCTGCCAAAATCGGCACTTGCTCACTCGAACAAGAGCGACCTCTAAGTGGATATTGCTCCCCAAAATTATAATAACTCAACACAATATCCTTCGTACCATTGCCGTCAAAATCATCGTAATGTACCTCAAAAGGTTCGTCGGGCGTGGCTTTGTATTTGTAGTTAAGTCCCAGATTACCAATGAGATAGTCGTCATCACCGTCGCGGTCAATATCTGCTTTTTCGATGCTGTACCACCACCCCGTCGAATTGGGAATCAAGGTATTATCTTTTTTAAATACGCCGTCTTGATTTTCAAAAAAAGTAATTGGCATCCACTCCCCCACCGCAATAAAATCCATATCATCATCGCCGTCAAAATCTGTCCAAACAATATCCGTCACCATACCCAAAAAGACCAAATCGGGCGCGAGTTTTTTGGTCATATCTTTGAATGTTCCATTATCATTGACCAACAATCGCGAGAGCGTAGGCGAAGGATAAGACCAGGGTAAATGCCGTCCACCAATCACCACATCCAAGTCACCATCCGCATCAAAATCACAGGCACGTACACAGCCGCCGCTTTCGCGGAATTTGGGCAATTTTGTGTCGTCTTTTTTGAATGTGCCGCCTTCATTAATATACAATCTA
>CALHBW010000154.1 GCA_937930625.1 uncultured Saprospiraceae bacterium
CTGATACAGTATTTTGGGTAAATGTTTCAATCCTACCTAAAATGGATGATGGTTTAAAGTCCACTTTTTTATAAGTGGTTCAAAATAAATGTTTTACACATTATAAAGTGGGGGTGTTTTTGTCATAATTCTGCAAAGTTCCCCGTGCAATTATTTTTATTTAATATGTTTTGCGAGTCAGTTTTATGCTTACTTTCGCTTGATTGCAGCAAAAAAAAGACCCTGTTTAAATGGCCTTATCAGCAGGTCAATGAACATTTTATAAGCATAAAAACATTATACAATAATATTTTTACACGATATAAAAATAGCGCATTAAAGGGCGTTTACCCAATAAAAAATTTAAAGAGAACTTTGTTTCTAATCCTAACTAAACTGGAAGAAACGGTTTAAAAGAAAAGTCATTAATGGAATTATTATACGGCAAATATAAATCTATTTTTTGACATATCCTAATTTTTGAATGACTAAATGAATAGATGAGTAAATGAGTAAATGTTTTCACCTCAACTAAATTTTACATCTTACTCAATTTCGTTTTTTAATATTCAAAATCACCTCATTGGGTCTTAGTGTCAGCAAAGGCATCAATTCGGGGATGGCTGCTGTATTTTGGATGGTATATGATTTGAAAAAGGAAAACAAGAAATAGGAGATTTCTGCTAAGGCAAAACTATTTCCGATACACATACGAGGACCTGCGCCAAAGGGAAAATATTTTTTTGATTTGGCGAGTTTTTCATCCTCCACAAATCGTTCGGGCTTGAAGGTCAGGGCATCTTCCCAGCGTGTATGGTCGCGATGTACACCAAAGAAAAACGGCACTATAACCGTGCCTTTGGGATAAGAATAGGAGTCAAAAGTATCATCTTGGATAGCGACGCGCTCGGAGGTCCATGAAGTGGTAAACAGGCGCATACTTTCATGGATACAAGCCCTTAGATAATCGTTTTTCATCACCTCATCAATAGTAGCATCGTCAATTGTACGGATTAATTTTTGTTGACTCAAAGGATGGGCAGCCAAATTATACATCAACCACGAAAGGGTGTTGCCCGTTGTTTCGTGTCCTGCCGAAATCAAGATTTGTACCTCATCAATCAGTTGTTCTTCGGTCATGGATTCGCCGGTATCTTCATATTTACTATGAATCAACATATCTAAAATATCAGAAAATTCGCCCGTAGCGGACTTGCGTTCGTTGATGATTTGGAGTATAATTTCTCTCAACCTTTTTGCCTTTTTTAAGTGCGTTCTTTCTTCTCCCGTAAATGGATAAAATATTTTCCGTATCGGCATATTGACATCCTTCATCAAAAAATCGGAAAGCTCCCCAAATATTTGATTCAACTCTGCCATGACTTCTTTTGACAAGTCGA
Source organism: uncultured Saprospiraceae bacterium (assembly GCA_937930625.1). GTDB lineage: Bacteria > Bacteroidota > Bacteroidia > Chitinophagales > Saprospiraceae > JAHDEO01. The sequence continues at coordinate 1,380 of CALHBW010000154.1, forward strand.
TTTCGAATAGTGATTTTATCAATACCCGAAACGACAAATCGTGCATAATCGGATATATATCAATGTCTTCGCCTGTCGGAAAATCCAACAAATAATCAGCTATCGTTTTTTCGATATTTCCATAAAGTCCCTTGATTTTTTTTCGATGAAAAGCGGGTTGAATGAGCCGCCTTTGCTTTAACCAATATGTGCCATTTGAAAAAAGTAAGCCCTTTCCGAAAAATTGAGCACCACGTTTTGCCGTAATATCAGAACGCATGTAGTTCCTATGATTTTCTCTTAAAATGTGATTGATGAAATCAGGGTTTTGGGTCAAAATAAGTTTGTCCGTACCCACCGTAGCGGTATAGGTATCGCCAAACTGCTCCATACTTTTGGTAATAAAATTAATAGGATGCTTCAAAAATTCACTGGTCTTTAAGGTGGTCTGAAGGAGAGAATATCCTTTCGGATAGTTGTATTTTTTCATATATTTGGTTGATTCGTTATTCGTTGATTCGTTATTCGTTTTTTTACTATTTGATGGAGTGTAGTATTCTAATGAAAAATAATTTTATTTAAACTGTATTTAACTGATTATTAATTTTTTATACTTAAATTTGGCTACCCGTCTAACTTTGCCTAAAGCGAATACTCGTCAGACGAATCCCTTTATTCAGTGCGAATATTTTATGAGACAAATCACTACATTTCACAAAACCTTCGTCAGACGAGTAATAATCCCGCAAGCAAACTTAGACGGGTAGCCACACGATAGGCTACCCGTCTAACTTTGCCTAAAGCGAATACTCGTCAGACGAATCACTTTATTCAGTGCGAATATTTTATGAGACAAATCACTACATTTCACAAAACCTTCGTCAGACGAGTAGTATCTCGCAAGCAAACTTAGACGGGTAGCCTTTATCCGTAGGTTTCAAATTTAAAATGATATAACTTACTTTGCAGGACAAAATAAGCAACTGTTTCTGCCTTGAAATCTTGTCCTCAAAGATACGTCGTCGTAGCGGAACGTGCAACTTGTCAATGGCATTAGGCAAAACATGCCCAAAAAATGAAAAGGAAAATCTCTCTAAGGAACGCGGGATAAATAAGTTTACCATCTTGGGTAGGTTATTTTGTACTTAGTTTTCGTCTTGAAAGAAGGCGTTTATCTGGATAAATAACTGATTTCAAGGCGGAAAATAAGTGCAAAAGAAGCAGCCAAGATGGTAAAGTTATTTTTGCCGCGTTCCTAAAGTTATAACACCACCAAAATAAATCATATATTCAAACCATCCAAAGAAACAATCAAAATTCACACAAAATGAACTGGTTCAACAAGCAAACGGGCAGAAAATATTTGTACCTCCTTTGGAGTCCTTTCAACGGCATCTGGAAAGTTGGCATTACGACCAAGTTTGACACTCGCTTGGCAAATATCAGAAAGACGACCGGCGAAGTCATCTTACCCATATTCAAGGCAAAAATAGTCAACGCTAAAAAAGTAGAACAGCGAATTTTAAGGCATTTCAAGCCCTGGCGCGTCAATTGGAAAGGCAGCGGAAAAACGGAATGGCTGAGGTTGCCTTTCTTTGTCACACCTTTTTTGCTGATAGAATTTATCTGGATGCGGTACAAGTGGCTGATTCTTTTGGCTATAGCAGGGATTTTTGTGTATTCAAATGGTTTGATAGATTTAGAATGAGCATAAAGTACGCTCACTACTTACACTCAAATAGACCTAAAACTCGTCTGTCATTTGCAAAATCTATCAATACCCCACATCTTTTTAAATGTCGATATTTTTAAAACAAAAGTTATTTCTATATTTTTATTTTATTTAAAAATAGTATTTTATAAATTAAAAATATTTTAAATAAAACAAAAAACATAAGTAATCCGTTTACTAAATTTTTCAAATTTAGTAAACGTAAGCGGAGAACAATTTTTTTGTAATTAACTAAAAATCAGTGCATTACTTACGTTTACTAAACTTTTTGAAGTTTAGCAAACGGGTTACTCAAAGATGTGGGGTATCAATAGATTTTGCAAATGGCAGACGAGTTTCGAGTACAGCTATCGGTATCATATGTGAAACACGCTCGCGTCCAACTACAGACTGCGAACCGACAAGTTGCGGACGTGTTACTGCGTAACATCAGTTAAATTATTTGCGAGTTAGCATATTGAGCGCATTTTTTTTTTATTTAAAAAAATGTTTTGTTACATTTGCCTACAATTAATACATACTATTTGTTCTTAAAATAAAATCAGTTCCCACACCCGCTAATCATTCGCAGGTATATGAAACCAACAACATACTTCCTTTTTTCTCAGCTACCCATCCAAAAACAATTCCCTTCGTGCTTTCATATTCAAAAATTCTTGTATAATAACATTTATATAAACATTTAATAATTCAATATATTTTTTAAAAATCATAAAAACCTAATTATCGGCTTTCCAACTAATTGACAGTTATTTTTAATACTAAAATATTAAATGATGTATAAAACGAATAACGAGTCAACGAATAACGGATGCCGAATACTTTAAATCTCGTATCTAATGAAAAAAATATTATTTTCCTTACTTATTTTCTGTTTGCCTTTTTTGGCAATCAGTCAAATTACCATTAATGAGGTTGATCCTAACCAAGCGGGGACAGATATGGCTGAATTTGTAGAATTGATGGGGACACCCGGCGCATCTGCAGACGGCTTTGTATTGGTACTCTTCAATGGTTCTGATGATGCTTCTTACGATGCTATCGACCTTGACGGTTTGGTTTTCGACGCAAATGGCTTATTGGTAATCAATTTCCCTACAAATGGATTACAAAATGGTGCTGATGCCGTTGCCGTTTATATGGGAGATGCTACTGATTTTCCCAACGACACACCCGTAACAACTACCAATTTGATTGATGCCGTTGTTTACGGTACAAATGATGGTGACGATACGGGCTTACTCACAGGATTAGGAGAAACCATTCAGTATAACGACGATGATGCGACCTCCATTCAGGCAGACGGCGCGGGCGGCTACGTCAGCGCAACACCTACGGAGGGGCAGCCCAACGATGTTACACCACCGGATTGCCCGGATGGTTCAAATATCGGAGACGCTTGTGACGATGGAATGGCAACGACTATCAACGATACAGTACAAGATGATTGTTCTTGTGTAGGTACTGACGCAGGACTCATAGACTGTGGTGCCTTTACTTGGGAATCAGTACAAGTCGTCAACAACTCAATGACGGATGTATGGACGGCTATCGCAGGTGGCTGGTCTATGAATGGCTTCGTCGGTGGTGGCGTCATGGAGCAGGTTGACCAATGGTTGGTTTACGGTCCGATTGATGTGTCGGCTACGGGGTCTTTGTTTTTAAATTTTGATGCAGCAGAGAGCTTTGGTGTTACCGACCTCAATATAGTTTGGACAGCGGCTTATCCCGGATGTCCGGCTGATGCGACTTGGACAAATGCAGCTACAATAACTGACCCCGGTGCAGTAAGCGTTGATTTGAGCGCAGCAGCAGGTACACAAGTTTTTATTGGGATTGAATATGCTGATGATGGTGCGGATGGATATAGCGGATGGGATTTGACCGGATTTGCACTATTGGCAGATGTATGCCCTACACCGGGCGCACCAATGATATCGACGTGTACCATGACATTTGATTGTCCTACTGAAATGGTCAACTTTGGCACACCTTGCGATGATATGGATGCTGCAACAGTAGATGATGTCATTCAACCCGATTGCACTTGTGCAGGTACAGTGCCTATGGCAGCAGAGGTTTACATTTCGGAGTTGAGTTTCAATCCATGTGCCGACCAGGGAGCAGATGGCGATTGCGAATATATAATTATCACCAATACAGGTGCTGCTGATGCAGATATTTCAGATTATACATTAGCCAATGGTATTACATTCACATTTCCTGCCGGAACAATCATTCCTGCCGGAGGCACACTATCAGTTGGTGCTAGTGCAGTTTGTACAGGCTTGGATGCTTTTGATTTGACCGGATTAAGCGGCTCATTGAGCAATTCAACTGATGAAACAGTAGAAATCGTAGATGCAGGAGGTGCAATAGTAAGTTCAGTCACCTATAATGGTACATTCGGTGATGGCAATTGCGACGCCAACTGCTTCGACGCAATAGGAACAGCTTCAGAATGTCCGAGTTCATTATACGACCCAACGTTCGATTGTCCCACAGAAATGGTCAACTTTGGCGATGCTTGTGATGATATGGATGCTGCTACCACGAATGATGTCATTCAATCCGATTGTACCTGTGCAGGTACAATACCTACTTTCGACTGTCCTGCGGAAATGGTTAACTTCGGCGATGCTTGTGATGATATGGATGCAATGACCACGAATGATGTCATTCAATCAGATTGCACCTGTGCAGGTGTACCAATTGGCGGCGGCACATGCCCTACAACAGCAAAAATTAACGAATTTCACTATGATAACGCTGGTGGAGATGTCAATGAATTTATAGAAATTGCCCTCCCCGCAGGTAGTGACCCATCAAGCGTGGTAGTTACTATTTATAATGGAAATGGTGGAACAGAATATGGTACTTACACCTTGACGGCTGCTGACTTAGTTAGCACTGATGGTACAAACGATTATTATGTATGGAATGTATCTATGCAAAATGGTAATGATGGTATCGCGGTAAGCTGCAACGGAACAGTTTTCCAATTCATCACTTACGAAGGTGCATTTGATGCCACAGACGGACCAGCCGCAGGAATGACAGGCGTAGATGTAGGCGTAGAAGAACCCGGCGACGCAGCCGAAACATCTTCTATCATGTGCGATGGTACGGGTACTTATCTTGCTAATTGTACACAAGACCCCGGTATGGCAAACAATACAGCAACTTGTGTAGCCGATCCGATACCCGGTTGTACAGATATGAATGCTTGTAACTACAATCCGGTAGCTACCGAAGATGACGGTACATGTTTCAGTGTTGGTGATGCTTGTGATGATATGGATGCCACCACAACAAATGATGTATATACAGATTGTATGACTTGTGCGGGTACAGTATCTACAACAGGTTGTACAGATGCCACTGCTTGTAATTACAATCCGGCAGCTACACAAGATGACGGTTCATGTATATCTGCAACGGGTTGTGATGTATGCGATGGTGCAGGTGGCGTAACAGACAATCCCGAAGTGGGCGAAGCTTGTGACGATGGCGATGCAACGACGAGCAACGATACAGTACAAGCAGATTGTTCTTGTTCCGGTACTCCTCCTACATGTCCTACAACAGCAAAAATCAACGAATTTCACTATGATAATGCAGGTGGAGATGTCAATGAATTTGTAGAAATCGCCCTTCCTGCGGGTAGCGACCCATCAGGCCTAGTGGTTTCTTTATATAATGGAAACGGCGGAACAGAATACGGTTCTTATGTATTAACTGCTGCCGATTTAGTTAGTTCTGACGGTACAAATGATTACTACGTATGGAGTATTGCTATGCAAAACGGTAACGACGGTATCGCTGTAAGTTGTGGTGGAACAGTTTTCCAATTCATTACTTACGAAGGCGCATTTGATGCCACAGACGGACCAGCCGCCGGAATGACAGGCGTAGATGTAGGCGTAGAAGAACCTGCTGATGCTGCTGAAACATCTTCTATCATGTGCGATGGCACGGGGACTTACCTTACCAATTGTACACAAGACCCCGGTATGGCGAACAACACAGCAACTTGTGTACCCGACCCGATACCCGGTTGTACAGATATGAATGCTTGTAACTACGACCCGACTGCTACTGAAGATGACGGTTCGTGTTTCAACATTGGTGATGCTTGTGATGATATGGATGCTACCACAACAAATGATGTATATACAGACTGTATGACTTGTGCGGGTACACTCCCTGAAATGGGTTGTACAGATGCAAATGCTTGTAATTATAATTCGGCAGCTACGCAAGACGATGGTTCATGTGTTTTCGCTACTGGCTGTGATGTATGTGATGGCGCAGGTGGCGTAACGGACAATCCCGAAGTGGGCGAATCTTGTGACGATGGCGATGCAACTACAACTAACGATACAGTACAAGCAGATTGTTCTTGTG
>CALHBW010000155.1 GCA_937930625.1 uncultured Saprospiraceae bacterium
AATGAGTGAATCATTTTTGATTAGATGATTTTCGATTTTTGATTTGAGACAATCAAAAATCCTCAAAATTCTTTAATTTTCACGCTGAATATGCGTGCGATAATTGCGCCGTCGCTTTTTCGGCGGAGGGTACTGCTGATGAGTATATTTTCGCCCTGAATAAAATCGCAATAATTCAATTGATAAATAATAGTATCATCAATATTGCAATTGGCGAAATACATAATATCTTTACTGCCTGTATAATAACTCTGTTCCCAACGCTGTTGTTTTTGCATATTAAAAAAACGCGCTTCACATACATCATTAATTATGGGATAGGCTGCAAAATACAATAAATTGACCCCATTCAAATCATAATAAGGATTGAGCGTATATTCTGTTTCAAATACAAAACTATCTTGCACAGGAAAGACCAAACCTTCATAGGGCAATTCCTTCATCACGCCCTTTTTTACCAAGCGATATTGATTGCCAAAATCAGGTAATTTTGCGACTTTTTCTACCTCATTTGCTGCCACATCAGGTTCGCTTTTCGCCAGGCGGGTGTTGTCCACTGCATCACGGATAGAGAAGGTCGTCATCAGTTCGGCTTTGATACCCGTGTGCTTCGCATCAAACAACATTTCACTAAAATACATGCTGTTTCCAAAGCGACTGATATTGCCATGCAGGTCGGCTTGGTCATTTTCCCGAAATGTTTTTAGCGAACCCGCACAGCGTATGCGTATCCGCACGAAGGTCGCGTAGAGGCGATTGCCCGTATCATTTTTCAGGTCAAATGACTTGGTATGCAGCCCGGCGCAAATCATCTCCCAATGCAGATTCCCCAACTCCTTAAAAAGCCAGTTTTCCGAAAGGGCTTCGATTGCCATTTGTGGCATATTGATAACAAAATTCGTTTTCATAATTGCGTAGAAATTCCAAATTCCATCCCGATAGTTATCGTGGACAAATTCCAAAAAAGTAAAAGCTTGGATTTTGGGATTTGTTATTTGGATTTTGGGATTTGCTTTTGAAGCTGTTCCAAAATATCCCCAACAGTATTAACTTGTCCTTCTGCGTTAATATTGCAACTAAAGGCTTCGTCAATATTTACAATTAATTCTGCGAAGGTAATAGAGTCAATTTGAAGGTCGTCGCGGAGGTCGGCATTGGCGTTGAGGGTTTCGACGGCATCCAAGCCGACCCCCTTTAATGTGTTATTTAACACGTCTAATAATTTATCCTGCATTTACGTTTAAAATTTGTGTTTAAGAATGGCTATCTTCGTGCAAAGATAATTAGTTTATTGAGTTTATTGAGTTCATTTAGTTGACTAAGTTGATTTAGTTTATTGGGGGAATTTAGTTGATTGAGTTGATTTAGTTTATTGGGTTTATTTAGTTTATTTAGTTTATTGAGTTGATTTAGTTTATTGGGTTTATTTAGTTTATTGGGTTTATTCGGTTTATTAAGTTTAAGTTTGCTTGCAGGTGCTACTCGTCTGACGAAGGTTTTATGAAATGCGGTGATTTGTCTGGTAAAATATTCGTACTGAATGAAAGGATTCGTCTGACGAGTATTCGCTTTAGGCAAATTTAAACGGGTGGTCTCCAAACATGCTTTAAATGAAGTAGGCGAAATTTGCAAAAGTATGATAACCAACTCTCTGCGAACTCTGCATTCTCTGCGTGACACAGAATATTGAGCAGTCCGGTTTCTTATATTCAGCAATGTCTTCGCCAAATTTATCATTCAAAATTCAAAATCGGCGAACCCCAATAAACTTAGTCAACCCAATCAACTAAATCAACTAAATCAACCCAATAAACTCATCACTAACAAAGATGCCAAATATCAAATATCTGACACAACCGGAGGCGGTTTCGATGGAAGACGAGTGGTTTGAAATAGCCAACCCGGAGCATTTTTGGGTGCAGTGGCGATATGAATTTTTCAAGTCATTTGTAGGAGAAACAGCACTCACCAACAAGCACTTTTTTGAGGTGGGTTGTGGTCATGGATTAATGATAAATCAGATTGAAGCGGAATTTAATAGTGTGGTAGATGGTTGTGATTTAAATGAATATGCATTGAATAAAATTCAGAATAATAAAGGAGAATTATTTTGTTATAATATTTTTCAGCAAGAAAAAAACTTTGAAAATCACTACGATGGTTTGATTTTGTTTGATGTGGTGGAGCATATTACGGATGATTTGGAGTTTTTGCGTACCTCGCTTTTTCATGTCAAATCCGGCGGTTTGGTCACGGTGAATGTGCCGGCATATCAGGCGTTTTACAGTCGATACGATACTGTATTGGGACATCAAAGGCGTTATACAAAAAAAATGCTGCACGACCTGTTCCAAGAAGCAGGATTGACAGATATTCGGGTGGCGTATTGGGGATTTTCGATGTTGCCTGCATTGGTGGCGCGGAAGATTTTGCTCACCTTACGTCCGCGTACTGATGTGGCGCAGAATGGTTTTAAGCCACCGAGCGAGGGCATCAATTCATTATTCAAACGAATGATGAAAGCGGAATTGAAATTGCTGAAAAAACCATTCGCGGGGACTTCAGTGATGGCAGTTGCGCGGAAATCGTAACACCCTGTAGCACGGTGCTTCCAGCCCGTGCCTCGCGTATGTATAGCGCGTTCCTATCGCAAACACGGGCTGGAAGCACCGTGCTACGGGCGCATTTTACCTAAAAAAAATGTAAATTTGTATTGGAAAAAATCAAGAAGCATAAAGTTGACAAATATGACCAATCCGCAAATAATAAAAGAATATTATACGAAAGAAGAGTATCTGGCTTTTGAGGAGGTCTCCCGCGATAAACACGAATATGAACGCAGGAAAATAAAGCAAATGCCAAGCGTTTCTGTCCGACACGCATTTATAGGTGGCAACATGCTTTCTTTACTGAAATCAATTCTGAAAAAGAGAAAAAAAACAGAGAAGGCATTTGGCAGCAGCGTAAAAATTTATGTTGAAGATGCAGACCTCTATACTTATCCTGACGGTCTTGTCGTATGCGAATCAATAGAATGTTATCTTGAAAATGATGCTATAATAAATCCCACCTTAATCTTAGAAATTCTCTCCGAAGATACTGCAAACTACGACAGAGGCGCGAAATTCCGAAAATACTGCTCTATACCTTCTTTCAAAGAATATGTATTAATTTCCCAAGACGAACCCGTTGTGGAAGTATTATTCCGAGATATTGATTTTTGGAGAATGACGACTACTGTAGGTTTGGAGAAATCCGTAAAGCTCAATTCATTGGATATTGAGATACCGATGTCTCTGATTTATGAAGATATTGACGACCTGCCTACGCCGCAATTTGGCTTGGAATTTTAATGTAGCGTATTCCCGTAGCACGATGCTTCCAGCCCGTGCCACGTTGGGAACGCGAAATGTACGCAATGCACGGGCTGGAAGCACCGTGCTACGTCGCGGACTGGAAGTGCCGCGCTACATTACTTCACCAAAGTAATATCCCCCGCATAAGGAATAACAACCCCATCAAAGAACTCAATTTCCGTATGATACACAAATACAGCCGGATTCATCGTCTGCCCTCTGAATGAACCATCCCAACCCATCGTCGGGTCATCAGTATTGAAGTTGGAATTTTCAAAAATCAACTCACCCCAACGGTCGTATATTTTCAATTCTAATACACCGACCACGCCTTTTCCGCCGTAAATCATAAATACATCATTTGTTCCGTCATTATTCGGTGAAAATACATTCGGGATAAATACATTGCGTGTTTTATCCACATTAACCGTAATATCATCAGTAGCCGTACAGCCATCCTCATCGGTAATCATGACGGTATAAGTCTCTGTATCTATGATATTTACAATGGGGTTAGGGCAATCCATACAATTTAAACCATCAGTCGGACTCCACATATACGAGAGCAAATCCGACGAATTGCTTTGAGCAAAAAGCTGTGTACTATCACTCAATTCAATCGTAATATCAACTCCCAAATCCACTAATAATTCAGGTGGCTGCATGATGAGCGTATCAAAGACGCCCACACAACCTTCTGCATCTTGGACATACACGCTATATGCACTCGCCGCGAGTCCGCCGAAGAAATTGGACAGGATATAATTTTCCCCATCCAAAGAATAGGTATATGGAGACATGCCGCCGGAGGCGTTTTCTATTGTAATTGTACCCGTTTCATCTCCAAAACAAACTACATCTTCTGTGCTGAGGTCGGCGAGAATTGGGGGCGGGTCAATGAGTGTGGTCGATGCAGTGGCGATGCAGCCATTGGCATCAGTGACAGTGAGGGTGTATGCTCCTGCCGACAGACCAAAGGCAGTTTGTGTAGTGCTGCCATCACTCCATTGATAGCCGTAACTTGGCGTACCACCTTCAGGCAACGCAGTGGCAAAGCCGTCACTTAATCCATTGCAAGTCGGGTCGGTAGCTTCTGTGCTGACACTGACGGCGGTTAGTGGTTCCACTACGGTGATATTGATAGGCGGCAATGAGCAGCCGCTTGCATCCGTAATGATGAGGGTGTAAATACCTGCCGTGAGGTTGCTAATCGTCTCGGTCATTGCGCCGTTTGACCATGTGTAGGTGTAAGGCGGCACACCGCCCGTTGCGCTTGCGGTAGCGGTACCATCATCACCGCCAAAGCAAGAAACAGGCGTAGAAGCAATACCCGTAAACATAAAAACAGAACTGCCATTGATGGTGATTTGGGCGGTGTTTTCGCAGCCATCTGCATCGGTTATCGTGACGTTGTAATCGCCTGTGCAAAGGTTGGATATGGTGGAAGTCATTGCGCCATTGCTCCAAGTATAAGTGAAGGGCATCGCGCCACCCGTAGGCATGGCAGATGCGCTGCCTGTACACGCACCTGTACAAGTGACATCGGCAATTATATTGGTTTGAATGTCAAATATTTCATTAGCGATAAGGTCGATTTCGGCAGAATTGGTACAGCCGTCTGTATCGGTGATAGTTACGGAATTGATACCCTCACAAAGCATATTGGTAGTGGAAGTGGTTTCGCCATTACTCCAAAGATAGGTGAGAGGAGGTGTACCGTTTGAAGGCATTGCAGATACACTACCATTGCAGACTTCCAAACAAGTAGGTGTTGCAAGTATATCTAGTTGAATATCAAATATTTCATCCGGTATCATATTGATTTCGGCAGAATTGGTACAGCCGTTTGCGTCAGTAATAGTTACAGAATTTAGACCTTCACAAAGCATATCAATAGTTGAGGTAGTTGTGCCATTACTCCAAACAAAAGTAAAGGGCATTGTACCGCCCACGGGCATCGCGGATATGCTGCCATTACAGACGCCCGAACAAGTAGGTGTTGCGATTATATTGGTTTGAATATCAAATATTTCATCCGGTATGATATTGATTTCGGTAGAATTAATACAGCCGTCTGCATCAACGATAGTTACGGAATTTATACCCTCACAAAGCATGTCAACGGCTGATGTAGTTGCGCCATTACTCCAAGTGTAGGTGAAGGGCATCGCGCCACCTACGGGCGTTACGGACGCACTGCCATCGCACATACCCGGACAAGCGGCTTGATTAATAATATTACTTTGAATGGTAAATGTCGGGTCTTGGGTGATTGTTGCCGTTGCGATTGCTGCACATCCTGCATCATCAGTGATAGTAACGCTGTGTGTGCCAACGCAGAGGTCAGTTGCAATAGTAGTGCTTTGACCATCGCTCCATTCATAGGTGTAATCATTTTGAATAAAACCACCTCCGCCAACTGCCGTAGCTGTACCGGAACAAGGCAGGTCGGTACAAGTCAATTGGCTGACATTTGTGACGGTAGCTGTCACTTCTGATACGTGAATCGTTACGCTTTCCGTAGCTGTACATAGTGTCGAAAATGTAATATCATCTAAGGCAAAATCATTACCGGCTGCTATAGTATTTTGATTGACAATGCAAATTGTAGCAGTTGTATTATTGCCGGAGTTCCAGATTTCGTTGAACTCAGTCCATGTGCAAGCTGTGTTGAGGGCAGTAAAAGGCGTACCCAGCAAATCACCATTAATGGAAAATTGAAGTACTGCGGGCGCGCCGGGGAAGGCGGTTGCCAGCCATGTAGAAAAATCATAATCAGCATTGGGCTGTACGTTAACAGATTGACACCAAATGCTCTGATTGGGAGTGACAGCTCCATTAACAACCATCATATTTCCCGTGCCTGTGCTATGGTCAGCACAACCAAAAAATTGCGGATGAACATTAGCCGGGCTATTCGTAACGGCATAAGTCCCCTCATCCAAAGTGGATACCGGATTGTGAATATATTCGCTCGTAAAACCCATATCACCTTGTTCAAAATCGCCATTAAAAATGAGATTTTCCGTGCGAGTAAAGCCTGTGACCGTGTAGGTGGTCGTGGTAGTTGGTGTGGCAATTGGGTTGGGAATATCGGTTGCGCTCAATCCGTTTGCAGTTTCCCATTCGTAATAATCTGCGCCTGTTGCGGTTAAGTTCGCGCTTTCTCCAATACAAATTGTATCATTATTTATGTTAATATTTAATTCGGATAATATGGAAATAATTTCAGCGGATGCGGTGGCGGTACAGCCTTCATTATCCGTGACAGTGACGGTGTATGTGCCTTCCGGTAAATTATCAATGTCGGGTGTTTCTGCGCCATTATTCCAAAGATAAGTGTAAGGCATCAGACCATCGGTAGTTGTGGTGTTGATACTGCCAAATTCATTGATACAATCAATATTAAACGATGTTGCGATAATCTCCAATTCACAACATGCTTCTGTGATGAGTGTGAGCATATCCGTTTGTTCATTGCCACATTCATCGGTGACAGTCACCGAATATACGTCTGCATTGGTCACTGTCAATGTGGATTCTGTAGAGCCATCCTGCCATTCGTAAGTCTCAAAACCACTACCTGCGTCCAATTCGGTATTATCACCCATACAAATTGTTATATCCGATCCCAGTTCCAAAGTAGGTGTATTAAGCGGCACAATAAAATTATCAATATTATTGGTAAAATCACATTCAGGAATAGAGGTGACGGGGAAATCATTTTCCAAACTAAAAACAGGGTTCAAAGAAGCGTCATCATTTATAATGACATATATTTCCTGATTGTATAATGCGGGAATGGTATAATTTTGTGTCAAACATTCATCTACCGCAAGACTCTGTCCTAATGTAAGGGTAATAAGCGTATTGGGCGATGTTTGTGTTGGATTATTATCGTAAAAGGTAATAGGTGTTTCAAAAGAAAGCGTATTATCGCCTGTATTGCAGATTGTTATATTGACAATAAATTCATTGAGATTACAATCCGCATTTTCTACCGTAATATCGGCATCGGGTGCGGGAAATTCTACGTTGGAATATTGCGTCAAAAAATTATTCAACACCATACTATCGCCTACAATATGGTGTTGCTGTTGAATGGGAGGAATGGTGAGGTCATCGTTAATATTGACATTAAAATAGGAATGTTGATTCCAGACAGAACGCGCTGATATCCAGGGTGCAGCCGTAGAGCCGTAAGCCCTCACTTGGTTGTTGCAACTACACAGTAATTCCGTTTCTCCATCAGCATCTACATCCACGATGACGGGATATTCATGCGAAGTTCCTGATGAACAAGGGACGGAAAGCAAGGTATTTCCCGCCGCATCAAATATCCTCAAATCATCTTCGTCGCGATAGACAATTTCCTTATCGCCGTCGCCTTCAAAGTCGAATATCGTGCTACCTGTATTACCCGAATTATCAGAAGTATTAAACATCCACATGAGGTCGAGCGAATTGCCATTGAGTGTCAGGAAACGATAAGTTTGTACGCCACAAATACCTATGTCGAGCGTCCCGTTATCGTCAATATCGGCGATATTGGGCTGCGAAGCGAGGACGATACCGAAGTTGGTCGAATTGAAAGTATGTGTCGTACCGAGTTGGTTGGGCGTTTGTATATCCCATACATAAACATTGGCATTATTGCCGGTGGCGTAAACGATAGCCGCATCCAAGTCGCCGTCTCTATCCATGTCTGCTATGCCGACCAAGCCGTCGCGCGCGCCAGAGGCTTGTACTTCCACATTCATGCTGTTGTTGGCGGGATTAAGGGGGTCGATGCTGACCGAATATACTTGATTTCCTGCGACCAATTCCAAGCCCTCGCAATCGTTACAAAAACTATCGGGCAAAACATCTACGGCAACTGTTTGCACTTTGGCATCGTCCGCCAAAATACCACGATTATTATTACCACCTGTCACGAGCAACTCGCCTGTTATTCCATCGAAAATTTGATGAGAAACATACACTTCCGCATCGCCGTCGCCATCAAAATCAGCAATCGAAGGACTCCAAAGCATATTGTTGAAATTGGTGTCAATACTTTGGTCAGAAATCCATAGTAATTGATATTGTGAGCCGTCAAATTCGTAGCAATGCAAGTGTCCTTGGTTCGCGCCATTTCCACCACCATTTGCAGCAATAATGACAATTTCGGCGAAGCCATTGCGATTTATATCCGCAATAGCAACGGCATCTACCGACCATCTCATCGAAGGTGTATTGATGGTCGCTTCGAGATTTCCGTTCTGTCCATTGATGACGAGGAGGTCATTATGCGTGTCACCGCTAAAGGTATATGGTCCGGTTTTTCCGATGACTTCGGGTACGCCGTCACCGTCTATATCGCCTGTGATGCAGGTATTGTACGAATGCCAGTTTCCGGCGTCGTATCGCCATTCTTCTGCCATTTGGAAGGGTGTATTGTCGGGTGTAAATTCACAATCTATGGGACATTCATCGTAATAAAAATCTGCACAAACGGCATCGGGACAGCAGTCGGGGTCGTAACAGTCGATTAAGCCGTCACCGTCATCGTCTATTTCATTATCACAGATTTCCATCACGGAAATTTGTGCATTAGATTTTGTATAAAAAAAAGAGAAACTCAATAGAGTGATGAGTGTAGTCAGTGTTATTTGTTGTAACATGCTCTTAGTGTTTACTGCTTTCAGAACGCAAGATGACGAAAATTCGGTTCGTTGACAATTTTTGCAAATTCAATAAAACACGCTTTTCACGCAGAGTTCGCAGAGTACTAATAATCCATTCTCTGCGACCTCTGCATTCTCCGCGTGAGACACTATTTGCAAAAAATGTCAAAGAACCAAGGACAAATTGAACGCCACATTTTGCTATGTACGATGCGAATAACGTGCAAATTTAGAAATTAAACATCTGATTAATGTATTTTGTATGTATTGTACTAAAATTTGACACTTAAAGTTCGGAACTAACCCCAACCAAGACTAAACCATCCATCTGAACCAATTGTTAGCTATTTTACAAAAACAAAAAAAATCCATTCAATTCTACCCAAAAAATCCCAAACAAATCCCATATTTGCAAAATATTTCATAACAAAGATGATTCGCATCCAACTATGGACTATCGACCATCAACTATGGACTAATAAAACATGAGAGAAATCAGATTCCGCGAAGCCCTGGGCGAAGCGATGTCAGAAGAAATGCGCCGCGATGAAAACGTCTTTTTAATGGGCGAAGAAGTGGCAGAGTATAATGGTGCATACAAAGTAAGTAAAGGCATGTTGGACGAGTTTGGTCCAAAGCGTGTCATTGATACGCCGATTGCCGAATTGGGTTTTACGGGCATTGGGGTAGGTGCTGCGATGAATGGCTTGCGTCCTATCGTCGAATTTATGACGTGGAACTTCGCCATCCTCGCCTTCGACCAAATTGTCAATAGTGCTGCCAAAATACTTTCGATGAGTGGTGGACAAATCGGCTGCCCAATCGTCTTTCGGGGCGGTACAGGTTCTGCCGGACAACTGGCACAACAACACTCTCAAACCTTTGAATCTTGGATGGCAAATGTTCCGGGCTTGAAGGTTATTTCCGTATCGAATCCTTACGATGCGAAGGGTTTGCTCAAATCCGCTATTCGCGACGACGACCCGGTGTGTTTTATGGAATCCGAAGTGATGTATTCGGATATAGGCGAAGTGCCGGAGGAAGAATATCTCATTCCAATCGGACAGGCAGCCATCAAGCGCGAAGGCACAGACGTAACTATCGTTTCTTATAATAAAATGATGAAAGTGGCTATGGAAGCTGCCGAAGAACTCGCCAAAGAAGGCATCTCGGCAGAGGTCATCGACTTGCGTACTATTCGCCCTTTGGATTACAAAACTTTGGTGGCGTCTGTCAAAAAGACCAATCGTATGGTTTGCTTAGAAGAGGCTTGGCCCTTCGGTGCGATTTCGGCAGAGATTGCCTACGAAATGCAAAAATACGCTTTTGACTACCTCGACGCGCCCATCACGCGCATCACAGGTGCAGACACTTCGATGTCTTATTCGCCTGTGTTAGTCGATGCTTTCTTGCCTAATGCAGCGCGTGTTGTTAAGGCAGTGAAGGAAGTGATGTATGTCGCGTAACACAGACATTCCTGTCTGTCTGTCGGAAACTCGCCTTGCATTTTGCAAAATGCAAGGCGAGTTTCCGACAGATTTCAGCACTAATTTTTAAAATACGGACAGGAATGTCCGTGTTACATTACCGCACCAACACTTTCTCATATCCAACATCGGCTACCGTTCCGATTTCCACCAAATACAAACCTTTCGGTATATCATTCAAGCTAATTTGTTCTTGAAAAATTCCTGAAAAATCATTCAATTCACGCACATATACAACGCGTCCTGTGAGGTCGCGCACACGTATATTCACGTCTGATATTTTTTCTAAATTAAAATAAATAATAAACTGTCCTGTATTAGGATTTGGATAAATATGAAGTCCGATATTTTCGGTGAATGGGTTTTCGGTAGCCGTCGTACATTCCATCAAAACAACGGATTCTGAAATGGCAGTACAACCTGTCATGGAGCTTGTTTCTACCGTATAAATACCAACTTCTTCCGCTTCGTAGCTTTGCGCTGTAGCATTGGGAATCGGGGCAGCGTCGAGATACCATTGATTGTTGGCAGCATCAGATACAAGGGTGACAGACTCGCCCGGACAGACTTCCGTTTCGCCGCCCGGCACGTCAATCACAGGTGTAGGCGGTACATCAAATGCTATCGTAAATACTTCGGATTCGGCGGTGCAATTTTCTGGCGTTGTGATGATTAAGGAGTAATCTCCGGGCGTGTCGGCATCGTAGATTTGCCCCGTTACACCGGAAAGCAAGTTGCCATCCAAGTACCACTGATTACCTTCCGCAGCACTCGAAATGAGCGTGACCATTTCGTCTGAACAAAAGAGCGTTTCGCCTGTAATGGTTGGCGTTGGCGGGATTTCATACACTTCTATGGTATCAGTAGAGGCGATAATTTGTGTAAAATCATTTATCGTAAAATTTACCGTCAATTCGCCATCTATCAAGTCGCCTGTTGTGCTTGGTGTAAAATTAATTTCGCCACAAAAATCATCATTATTGAGTGAGGCAGGGTCTTTGTCCCATACTTGAAGGATGTAATTGGTAAGCGTCAAATCCAATGGAGGGTCAACGGCAACCTCAACCGGTGGGGCTTGGTTTTCGATTGGCGTAGCTTCGGTACTGTAAATTTCCATCCCATTATCATCAAAAATCTTGATAAAAAAATCGGGTAAACCCGTTACCACAAAATTATCATTACAATCGGATGCAGTGATATTGACTTGTGCCAATTGCAAAGGAAGGGTATCAATCACCGCCTCATAGTTGATGATATATATTCCTGCTTCATCATAAGTTTGTGCAGGTGGATTTTCGGAATTAGAGTTTAATCCATTACCAAAATCCCAAGCATAAGTGATGCCCGAACTACCGCCGGACGGCACACTATTTGTAAACTCCACCGTCAAACCTTCGCAACCTGCCGCCGGGTTTGCCGTAAAACCATCGGTAGTGCTGACCTTTGGCTCAATAAACATATCTTGGTCAAAAGAAGTCGTTTGAGAAATTCCCAAGACGGTAGCCCGCACGATAATCGTCACGACATAATCGCCGGGAAAAAGCGGCGTCCCGCAAATCGTGGCGCAACCGTCTTTTTCGTCGGGTAAATCATAAATACCATCGGCTTGGTCGGTGGTGTAGGTGATGCCTTGTGGTAGCCCGACCACATCCACAATTTCCACGCTGCCAATACCCAAACCACAAAAAGCTTCGGGAATAAATCCCGGATATTCGTCACAAATCGGCTGTGTGGTAATCGGCATTCGGAAGGTCAGCAGGTCTTCATAATAATCGCCTTGTACACCATCCATTACATCGCTGATATACAGCGCATCATCTGCCAAGCCGGGTATAGGCGGACTCAAAGGTGTACAAGTCGGACATTGAGCAGAAAGCCGGGATGTAATCAGCAGCAGGGCGAAAATAAATATTGGGATTTGTTTTTTGGAATTTCTCAAAAGGTGTTTTCGAAACATGATATATAATTTTAATTTTTTGGTGAAACCGTACAGCTCGATTTTAATCGCCATGTGGATAAAAGGTATTTGTAAGTTATTGGATTTTAATTTTTAAAAATAAAAATAACAAACACATGGCGTCCAAACAGGCTGACTAGGAATACTGTAATGACTGCTTTAGCTGTCAAGTATAATAAAAATAAATTTATAAATTATTGTTTTTTAATTTTTTATAAATAAAAATAACAATGCGTTTGACAGCTAAAGCAGTCATTACGGAGTTCCCGTCCACCCTGTGAAGTCGCCTGTACAGATGACACGAAATTAATATCTTGCATTTGAATTGCCAAAATTAGTACTGATTTTCCCATAAAAAAATTACCTTAGTGTAAGATTTACACCTTGTAAATTGTGTTGAAATCTATTGGTTTATTTTCATTCAAAATAATGATTCGTAAACCATTTTATCATAAAATTAAATACGGATAACATCATTATTAGCTAACTAACATTCGTTTATACTGTAAACGGGGTAAATTTCGGAAAATGCTGATTCACGCAGAGAACGCAGAGGTCGCAGAGATTTTATAGTATTTCTCCGCGTACTCTGCGCCCTTTGCGCGAAATATAGATGTTAATATTTTCCGAAATTTATACCGTTCACAGTAATTAGTGTATTCCGTATTCGTTTTTAACAATTTTTTTGCAAAGCAAAAAACCAATAACGAACCAACGAATACACGAATAACGAATCACTAAATTCTAAATCTTGAGCGCGACCATTACATACACAGAAAAAGAATCACATCCCGGAAAAATCGTGAATTATGAAGTCAAAGATAATTATTGCGAGTTTTTTGCGGATAATGATTTAATACTACGCATTTATTTTATCAATGAATATATTTTGCGATTTCGGTATGCGATTGAGGGCTATTTTGAAAATGATTTTTCCTATGCCATCGACCCTAAATTTGAAGCAAAGCGGGTAGAAGTGCGTTTGGAAGAGTCGATTGATTATGTTTTTCTCTATACAGATAAGTTGACTTGTCGTGTAGCAAAGGAAAATTGTGGTATCGCCGTTTTGGATAGCAAAGGCACACTGTTGAATGAGGATGAAAAGGGTTTTCATTGGGAAAAAAACGAGACGCATGGCGGTCATATCGTACAGATGACGAAGCGTGTGCAAGCAGGCGAGGCATTTTATGGCTTGGGTGATAAACCCGTTGATTTCAACTTGCGCGGCGGACGTTTTCAAAATTGGGGAACGGATGAATATGGCTACCAACGTGGTGCTGACCCTTTGTACAAAAACATTCCGTTTTACTACGGTTTGCACGATGGGCGCGGCTATGGGATATTTTTTGACAATTCGTTTCGCTCGTATTTTGATTTTGGAAAAGAACGGACTTCGGTGATGAGTTTTTGGGCGCAAGGCGGTGAGATGAATTACTACTTTATCGCAGGACCAAAGTTGCTTGATGTGTGCGAACGCTACACGCGCCTGACAGGTACGCCCGATATGCCGCCGATGTGGGCATTGGGTTTTCAACAGTGTAAATGGAGTTATTATCCCGAATCAAAAGTACGTGAAATTGCCGCCAAATTCCGCGAATTGCAAATCCCTTGTGATGCGATTTATCTGGATATTGATTACATGGATGGCTTTCGATGCTTTACTTGGGATAAGGAAAAATTTCCCGACCCGAAAGGGATGGTTGCCGACCTCAAAGCCGATGGATTTCAAACGATGGTGATTATTGACCCTGGCATTAAGAAGGATAAAAACTATCCGATTTTTAATGAAGGTTTGGAAAAAGGTTATTTTTGCCGACACATTGACGGACCTTTTGTGGAGGGCAAAGTGTGGCCCGGAGAATGTTATTTTCCTGATTTTACGCGCCCTGAAGTACGCGATTGGTGGGCAGATTTGTATCAAGAACTTATCGAAGAAATCGGTATCGCAGGTGTCTGGAATGACATGAACGAACCCGCCGTTTTTGAGGTCGAAAACAAGACCTTTCCTGATAATGTGGTATTTGACTACGATGGCAACCCGACGAGCCACCGCAAAGCACACAATATATATGGTATGCAAATGGCGCGCGCCACTGCCAAAGGCGTGAAAAAATACCGCAAGGGCAAGCGTACGCTCATCATCACGCGCTCCGGCTACGCGGGTTTGCAACGCTACACGAGCGTGTGGACGGGCGACAATATTGCTACTTGGGAACACCTCTGGCTGGCGGGTGTACAGGCGCAACGTTTGGCGGTGTCGGGCATCTCATTTGCGGGGTCGGATATTGGTGGTTTTGTAGAGCAGCCTACGGCGGAGTTGATGGTGCGTTGGATTCAATTGGGTATTTTTCATCCCTTTTGTCGCGTTCATTCATCGGGCGATCATGGCGACCAAGAACCCTGGTCTTTTGGCGAGGAATGTACGCATTTGTTCAAGCGTTTTGTAGAGCTGCGTTATCGTTTGTTGCCTTACATTTATACGGCATTTTATCGGTATCATAAAGAAGGTACACCGATGTTGACGCCAATTGTTTTTTATGACCAAACTGCACCCGACATCAATCATAAAGACCATGAATTTTTGTGTGGCTCGCATATTTTAGTCTGTCCTGTGGTGGTAGAAAAAGCTACAAGTCGAAAGCTCTATCTCCCTGAAGGCGAATGGATTAACTTCTGGACAGATGAAACACTCAAAGGTAGAAATGAACATGAAGTGAAATGTCCGCTTGACCAAATTCCGATGTTTGTAAAAGCTGGGGCAATCGTTCCGAATTATCCGATTCAACAATATGTGGGCGAAAAAGAAATTGCAGAAATCACGCTACACATTTACTATAAAAACGGTACAGAAACAAGCGAATTTTATGAGGATGATAAGGAAACATTTGCTTACGAAAATGATGTGTATCGTTTGTCTCAATTCAAATTAACGGGAGCAGATTCCCGCTTGCATATCGAACAACACATCGAAGGAGATTTTACCCCAACTTTCAATAAATATTTACTTGAATTTCATGGCTTTCCTTTCGCAGTGAATGAAGTGATGGTGGATGGGAAAAAAGTGGACGTGAAGGATGGGGTAGATGCGAATTTTGAGCAATTAGAAATTTTTTAAACCAACTCATTCGTAGGGACAAGGCATGCCTTGTCCCTACGAATGAGGAAAAATATTTGTCAGCTAATTTGTCAATTCGGAACTAAAAACCGTATATTTGCGTTCCTTTTGAAAAAAAGGAGACGTGGCGCGGTAGCTCAGCTGGTTAGAGCGCAGGATTCATAATCCTGAGGTCGGCAGTTCAAGCCTGCCTCGCGCTACTTTTAAAAAGGCTATTTCTCTATGAAATAGCCTTTTTTCATTTCTATCTCTCTGGAAATAGTAAGCTCTCCTACTCTCCAATCAGGTAAACTTGAATCAAATATGTGTATCCATGACTCAAATATCGAATCTGAATGAGTAAATTTCGCATAACCCTCACTTGGGTCATCAACATAATCTGTAAAAACTGAAAAATCAAGATCCAGTTTATCAATTGGTTGTTGCATTGATATTGATAAATCCGGTAAGAAACATTCGGAATTTATTTGAACTTGTGGTCCATCATCACAACTTGTAATAAACATCAAATTCAGCATCAAAAACAACCCAAAGCTAAGTTTCTTATACATGGTTTCAGTAATTTGAAGTGGCAAATAAGGATTACACAAACTCAAACTCCTCCTCCGACTACTCTCCATGATGAGGGACAACATTTATTTCTGCTATTCCCCAATCTAATAAATATACACCCTCTTTTGACCAAAATAAAAAGGCTAGACCTACAAAACGCAAGCCTAGCCTTCCCCAACGATTGGAAGTTTTATTTTGTAACCGTCAGACTATATTTAGGAGTTGGATTAAGCGGGCAAAAGTATTCATATTCACCTGCTGCAAGTTCGACAACACTTGTCATAGAACTTTTCCCATTCGCTACCGGAGCTTTTACGTATGCAGCTTTGATGTGATTTTCGGCATCGTATTTACCTTTTGGTACTAAGACAAAACCTACTTCTTTATCTACACCATTATTGGCGATTTCAAAT
>CALHBW010000156.1 GCA_937930625.1 uncultured Saprospiraceae bacterium
CAGCGGCTACAAGTTTGTGGTGGAGAAAATTCGCTACGATGTACGCAAGGAAAATCCTTTTGCTACCGAGTCCGATGTGCGTATGCGATTCATCGAACTGACACAAAGCGATTATCCCGAATCAACCATGAACTTTATCCGGGAAAAAATGAAAAAACGCTCCGAAGCAGACTGGCAAAAACGCTTTAAAACCATGAAAAAAACACTCGGTTGGTCGTATGAAGATATGGCGCGATTTATGGGCGCGTCGGGTGGCGATTCGGTGAAGGCATCGGTGAATCGGCAGTTACCGGCTTTTGCAAAGTTGGCAGTTTGTGTATTAGAGGCAATACAGGAGAAGTGAAACACGCTGTTTTCCGCATAAAAACGTTAACAAAATATTAATACAACACCTGTTTAGATAAAAACTAAACATATAGGTAAGGTATTTGTTAACATTTTACTCCCAACAAGCATAATCTAATACTGCTACTAAGAAATGAGTAGATGAGTAAATGACAAAATGAGTAAATGTTACTAATGCACTAATTTCATTGGTGCATTACATCATTACTACATTAAATATTTACTCATGTTCTCATCTACCCATTTACTCATTTTTTAGTAATACTGCTACTAACAACAATGGAAATAAATAACCTGCTGCACCACGCGTTGGGACTGGAATTCCTGACTGTAGATGAAGGATTGCACTTGTGGGAACATGCCACAACTGCCCAACTCATGTACGTTGGTAATGCCCTGCGCCAACACCACGTTCCGAATAATACGGTCACATGGATAATAGACCGTAACTCCAATACCACCAACGTTTGCATCGCCAATTGCAAGTTCTGCAACTTCTTTCGTAAACCCGGACACGAAGAATCTTACATTACCTCAATAGAGGAATACAAAAAAAAGATAGACGAAACTTTTGCATACGGCGGAAATCAATTACTTTTGCAGGGCGGACATCACCCTGACTTGGGTTTGGACTATTATTGCAAGCTCTTCCGCGAACTCAAATCTCTCTATCCTGACCTCAAACTTCACGCCCTTGGTCCTCCTGAAATAGCGCATATCACCAAGCTTGAACAATCGACTCATATTGAGGTACTTAGTGCCTTGAAAGAGGCGGGTTTGGACTCCTTGCCGGGGGCTGGTGCGGAGATTTTGAGTGACCGTGTGCGCCGCTTGATTTCAAAGGGAAAATGCGGTGGTCAGGAATGGTTGGATGTAATGCGTGTCGCGCATCAACTCCATATCACAACCTCTGCCACGATGATGTTCGGGCATGTCGAAACAGACCGCGAAAGATTTGAACATTTTGTCGGATTGCGCGAGGTGCAAGCCGAAAAACCTGCTGATGCTAAAGGTTTTCTGGCGTTCATCCCTTGGCCCTTTCAGGATGAAGATACAATGTTAAAACGCTTAAAACGAGCAAGAAACACCGTAACATCCGACGAATATATACGTATGATAGCTATGAGCCGGATTATGTTGCCCAATGTGGTCAACGTACAAGCATCATGGCTGACGGTCGGTAAACAGGTCGCGCAAGTATGCTTGCACTCAGGCGCGAATGATTTCGGCTCGATTATGATAGAAGAAAATGTAGTATC
Source organism: uncultured Saprospiraceae bacterium (assembly GCA_937930625.1). Taxonomy (GTDB): domain Bacteria; phylum Bacteroidota; class Bacteroidia; order Chitinophagales; family Saprospiraceae; genus JAHDEO01. The sequence continues at coordinate 1,605 of CALHBW010000156.1, forward strand.
GGCTGCCGGTGCTGCTTTTCGATTTACCGCAGATGGCATACAACAAGCCATACGCGACGCAGGCTTCACGCCTCAACTCCGTACACAAGAGTACGAGTACCGCGAATTGCCCCAAAACATTGTTCAACAAGAACTCGATACCGCTACAATGATTGTTGATTAAATGATTTCAGATTTTTGATTTTCGATTGCCAAAGAGAATTTTGCGAAGCAAAATAATCGAAAATCACGTAATCAAAAATCACTAATCTTAATGTTTTTTTTTATTTTCTTTAAAAAATAATTATCATTGTAGAGGGAAACTCATAAAGCAGATTCAGAAGCAGATAGAATAACACGATTTTTTTATTACTAACAAACAAATTTACAGGATAACCTTTTTGAACGTGAAGTTTTTCAAGTACAAGCACAAGTATCAAGTACAATTATAATTTGCTGAAAGCAAATGATATAAAATAAACCTGATACTTTTTTGATGAAAAAATGATTCGTTGCAAACGAATTAAATATTGAACTTGAACTTGACACTTGAACTTGCACTTCATAAAGCTCTTTACAGCTTGGTTTTCCACATTAAACTTCAAAACTTATGGCAAAGTCAATATTCGTAAGTTGTGCTGAAAATGAGGCACACTGGCTAAAGAAAATTCACAAATGGAATGAGAAAGGGAAGATGGGCAGAGATGTCGTTATTTCCCACGAACCGGAACAGGATTTTCATGATTATAATATCATCAAAGCTCATATCAAGGAAATACTTCACGATAATGAGGTAGATATGATTGTCGTCTTGCAAGGCGATTCTCCACATAATGACGATTGGATACAAGCAGAGGTCGAGCTTTCATCAGAAGTGCCGACCAAGTTGTTTTGTATGCGCCTACCTGGTACGGAATATCCCAAACCGGAAGGACTTAATCATATCAAAGAAATTTCATTTAATCCAAATACGATTGTGAGGTTTCTGTATGGTAAAGAAGAAAAACCATATAGGCGATATCGTCCGCGCAAAGAGGAAGAACGTCAACCGGAAGGCGAACCGAGTCGGGAGGATTGAAAGATTCATTGTTAGATGGCTTCATTGTTTCATGGTTATATTGTTTCATTGTTAGTGTGTTTTTTGCTTTGCAAAAAATAGAAATAAACAATGAAACAATATAGCAATAGAACCATGAAGCCATCTAACAATCATAATAATAAACTCACTTCTTTCTTGATAGCAAGCGAAGCTTTGTCAAGACCTGTACCGCCTTTTTCGTCCAAAAAACGGAATAACTCACGACTGTAATCCAAGCCCGAAGCTCCATTCGGCATTTGTTTGGCTACCTGATTGATGGTATTGATAGCGTCGTTTTTGGCGAGGCTGATGATTTGCCATAATTCAGGCGAAACATACATTTGTTGGGCGGCATTGTGGTCCATTTCCTGCTGAATGGCAACTTGCAAAGCGATTTGCAAATCATCTGCCGTCATGCTGCCTGTACGTATGCGTAGTATGAGGTTGGGCAGTGAAATACGGTCGCAAAGTACGGTCAATCGCTCATAGGCTTGCAGACGCAAAGGCAAGGTGATATTTCTGTTGTCGGCTTTAAAATCCAATTCTTTGGCTCTCGCTTCAAATTGGAAATACTGACGCAACATCACATAAACTGTCAAGAACACAACTAATGCCGGAAGCGTATATTTCAGTAATTCGAGTAAAATTTCCATAAAATTTTAGTTCATAGTTCATAGTTGGTAGTTCATAGTTATTTGTATGGAAAATAATTAATTAATGTATTTTCCATGAACTATGAACTAAAAGTATGAACTAATTTAGTCGCAAATTTATTTAATAAATGACGAAGTCAATAGCATTTCGTAATTTTGTGTTTTGAAATGAGTAAATGAATCATTTTTGATTTAGTAATTTTTGATTTTTGATTGAATTTTGCGGAGCAAAATTGTCTTTAATAATCAAAAATCGAAACTCAAAAATCGCT
>CALHBW010000157.1 GCA_937930625.1 uncultured Saprospiraceae bacterium
TTGCTTGTCAAATGCTGATGAATACGGATATGACGGTATCGGCGATTTGTGATGAATGTGGGTTTAATAGTACTTCGTATTTTAATCGGACATTTAAACGGATAATGGCGGTGACACCGCAGGTGTATCGGGCGGCTTATGCTTAGGAGAGGTGAGAATAGAGAATAGAGAGGTGAGAGGTGAGACGAGAGACGAGAGAGGTGAGATGATTTTTTGTTTTCAAAATAATTTAATAAAAATAAAATATGGGACAAGTTAGTATTTTATACAGAATTAGAAAATCTGATTTGGAGAATATTGGAAAGAAAAAAGGATTTGAGGAGAAAGATATAGTAGATATGGATAAGCGTTGGGAAGCGACCATGTATGTATTGGCTGATGGCTTTCCTTGGTCGCCTCCTTTTGAACGTATTTTAATGCCTAATAATGTGATTGAAGTACTGAATGATGAGCCTTGCAGATACCATAATGAGGCAGATATTAAGGAAATGAACATTCATTTGAGCGAAATTTCGGAAGCTAAAATCAAAGCAAGAGCAGAAGATAAAATCGCTCAAGATGATAAAGACCTTATCATTGAGGATGTGATGGCGATTATTGAAATGTTTAAGGATGCGGAAGAGGAAGGAGATGTTATTGTGGCAAGCATAGGATAATTGGCAAAAAAGCAGACGCTTTTTGAGCGTCTGCTTTTATATAGTTACGGCTTCCGCCTAATATCATAATGAATTAAAAGTCAATAGTTTACAAGTAAATCACAATCAAAACGACTACAACAACTATGGACTATCGACTATCATCTATGGACTAAATCCTTACACCATCTTATCCGCACAACTTGAGCTCGCAAAAGCATCAGGCTTACCTTTGAATACGAAGCCCATACCGCGAATATAACCCATCGCTTCTTTGAGTGCGACGTTGGATTTGAAGTGCGGGTCGGTATTGATGTCGGCGTGTACTTCCATCGCGATGTCATACTTGTCGAATAGGTCGCACAGCTCGTAAGCTACCGTCACCGATTTGCCGACTTCTTGGATGAGTCGCTCGCGCAGACTCATTATCGCACCACTTTTTTCGGTATGAATGAACATGAATCCACCGCGTTTTTCACGCAGAAACACAATCACCGTAGCAAAGTCAGTCGTATCACCATACACTTGCGAATCTGTACCAATACAAACTTTGAGTTTGTAACCGGCTTTTGTTTCGCGGACGATGGTTTGTTCCACTGCTTTTTTGATGGGCAGGTCAATTTTGTCACCGTTTAGTCTTCGCCATTTCATGATACATGGTATTGGTTTGCCGAATCCTTATCGACAAGATGTTAAATAATGATGTTTGCTCGAAGGAAGTTTAAGTTTAAGAATAAGTTTAAGCCTAACAATTTTTAAACTTCGACTTGAACTTAAACTTATTCTTAAAACAAGAAACTCTCTCAAAAAATTCATTTCTTTGCAAATAAATTGATAAGTGAAAGAAATTAAATAAATTCGATAGATTGATGAGCTTATTTTGCGCTTAGTTTTCCTCTTGAAAGCGGGCGTTTATCGGGATAAATAACTGTTTTCAAGAGGGAAAATAAGCGCAAAAGAAGCCATATAGCTGTCGAAGTTATTTTGTTTCTTTCACTAAATACCGCTTGTAAATGTTTGTTTTTTTACGTCACAAACGGATATTTAATTTGCTCACAAAGTATAAAACAAAATATTTTAGCAATGAGTTCCAAGAATTTAATATTAATTTTTGTGTTAAGTTTTTGTGTAGTTGGTAATGCGACGGCGCAGAAGAAGAAAAAACGCAAGAAAAGAAAGAAAGCCAAAACCGAAATGGTCGAGCAAATACAGCTTGATTCGGCGTCTTACGCCATCGGTATCATGTTGGCAACTGACCTCAAAAGACAGGGTTTAGACGAGCTTGACCCGAGCTCTATATCCAAAGCCATTAAAGACGTATTAAAGGGCAATCTTTATTTGATTGACGAGGGGGAAGCTGCCGATATTGCAAATCAATATACAACAGAACAAAAGAAAATGTTAGCAAGTAAAAATCTGAAAAAGGGCGAAGAATTTCTCGCCAAAAACGCTGAAAGAGAAGAAGTTACAGTAACCGATAGCGGCTTACAATACGAAATTCTCACAGAAGGCGACGGACCAATACCAACTTCGTCTGATAAGGTAAAAACACACTATCACGGTACACTGATTGATGGGTCGGTATTTGACAGTTCGGTAGAGCGTGGTAAGCCGATTTCTTTTCCTGTAATGGGAGTGATTAGAGGTTGGCAAGAGGCACTTCAATTGATGCCTGTTGGTTCAAAATGGCGTGTCTATGTTCCGGCAAGACTCGCTTATGGTGAGCGTAGTCCCAGTCCTTCTATTGGTCCAAATTCTGCCTTGATTTTTGATGTTGAACTGTTAGAAATAGAATGAGTGAATTTTCAATGAGTGAATGAGTGAATGTTTCTAATGCTGAAATGCTGAAGGTAAATCAGTATATATTGTACCATTCAAAATTCACTCATTCACACATTCACTCATTGAAAATTCTTCCACATCATAGATTCCATAGGCTTGTCGGAACGTTGGTTGTATTTAGCGTTTTTCTTTTTATTGTAATAATTTTCAATATCTCCTTCTACTTGAAAATAAATCAACTGACCGATAGGCATATTTGCGTATATACGCACGGGATGGATGCAGGAGATTTCGAGCGTCCATTTATTGCAAAAACCGACATCGCCTTTTCCTGCTGTCGCATGGATGTCAATACCCAATCTTCCGATACTTGATTTGCCTTCGAGAAATGGCACAGAGCTGTGCGTTTCGGTATATTCTTCGGTCACGCCAAGATAAAGCGTACCGGGATGGATGATATATCCTTCTTCGGGAATGATGATTTCCTTGATTCGATTGTGCTTTTTGGCATCCAAAACATCATCAATATAGATAGCGAGATGTTTGCTCAGATGCACATCATAAGAATTGGTACCCAAGGACTTACGACGAAATGGCTCAATAACAATACTGCCATCTTCAATACCTTCCAGTATTTTTTTATCGGATAAAATCATGGAGCAAA
>CALHBW010000158.1 GCA_937930625.1 uncultured Saprospiraceae bacterium
GCTGCCTATGCTGAAGGGTGCTTTGTTGCCATGACTATGCCCGTAAATCCAATAATCAACATGGCTGGTTTCGATTTCGTGGGTCAAATTTACGCAAAAAGCCTCGTTTAATACGCTTCCTTTGTATTTTTCTAAATTGCATAATTCGCTTGGCAAATGATGGGTGACAACTATTGTAGTGCCGTCAAAAGGCGTGTTGATTTCGCGGTTCAAAAAAGCCCACGATTTCTCGAATAGTTCATTATAATTTTCAATGCTAAGGCGTGTTCCTTTGCAGCGAATGAGGTGGAAATCACTCATTCCTGTGACGATGGCGTGTCTTTGGTGTACGATTTTTGACCAGAGGGTGGTGAAGATGAGTCGTACATTGCGAATGGTTTTTACAAAATTATTAACCAAAAAAACATTGGGTCGCAGTTCAAGTTCGTAATCTTGATGCAAGCAGATTTGAGCATCAAAACCTGCGTAAAATTCGTGATTGCCGGGTATGATATAGACGAGTTTGTATTGTTCGGAAAGGACATCAAGGTAGGGGTGTTGGGTAAATTTTCGACCCAAATTGTGGGTGTCGCCCGCAAGCAATAGGATGTCGCCGACTGGTTGGATAGGTTTTTTTTCGAGCCAAGCGGTGTTTTGGGGAAATTCGAGGTGGAGGTCGGAGGCGTATTGGATTTCCATATTAGCAAATTACTCTACTTTTATCCAGAAAAAATCTTTTTCCTCAGTTCCCTGTTCGAGTATCTCACTTGTATTACATGGAATATCAAACTCTTGTAATAATTCAGGATTATTATCCGATATATCAAACTTATAGGATATAGCACCTGTTTGAAAATTGCTTGAGTTGTCATCACAGGTTCCTGTCGTATCAAATTTAACTAAATCATCGGGCAGAGGAGCTTCAAGGAATTGGAACATAGAAGATATGCCACTACTTAAGGGAATGTATTTTAGCTCAAGCTGAAAATTGTCTGCAAAAAGTTCACAAGGTATATCAACAGATATTAGAGGACTGATTTGATTAGGAAGAGGCGATCCCATGTATATGAACTCATACACACCTGAAGTATTTGGTATATTATTCAACCCTGTAATATATTCATTATTTGTAATGTCAGGATGATTAGTTATTAACATAATGTCAGGATATGGATCAGAAGAGTAAGGAAAACCAAAAAACACACGGAATCGAATAGAGTTACCTTCTACATGACCCAGTTCAATATCTGTCTGTGATTTACGGTCATATAGTGTATTATCTGAAATCTCAAATGATAAACTTATAGTATCGCCTACATTATATGTCTTTTGTAATGGCGATATATTCATATTGACAATGAACTCGTAGTCGTATTCGGGTCTATCTATACTTATAATATCATCGCTGTCACAGTCTTTTTTGCATTGAAAACCTAAAGTTAATAATCCTAAAGTTATAAGAATTATCGTTATTAGTTTTTTTAATTTCGTTACTAATGCTTTCATATATGTGTATTTATTTTTCAAAAATACGCATATTATTTTAGATAATCAATTTACCCAATAATCATCCCCGCCCCCACAGTTTCATTCGTCGCTTCATCTACAAAAATGACGCTACCTGTATTTCGATTTTTACGATAAGAATCCGTAAAAAGTGGCTTAGTAGTACGAATCACAATACGTGCAATGTCGTTCATTTTGACAAATTTATCTTCTTCATCGCGGTGCAAGGTGTTGACATTCACTTTATAACGAATATCTTTGATAATGCAACGGACATCTTGCGTGGTGTGTATCAAGGCGTACTTACCGCGTGGTTGGAGTGGGCGTTCATTGAACCAGCAGACCATCACTTCCAAGTCTTGCTCGACATCGGGAACATTATTTTCCCGTACAATCATATCACCACGACTCACATCAATATCATCTTCCAACAGCATCGTAACAGACATCGGCGGGAAGGCTTCTGCGATTTCGCCATCGTAAGTATCTATTTTCTTAATCTTAGAAGTGAAGCCCGATGGTAAGACCATTACTTTGTCTCCTTTTTTGAAAATACCACCAACTACACGCCCTGCATAACCACGATAATCGTGATACTCATCGCTATAAGGACGGATAACGTGCTGCACCGGCAAACGACAATCAATAAAATTGTGGTCGCTACCAATGTGGACATTCTCCAAGTGATAGAGCAGCGTCGTACCTTTATACCAGGGCATATTTTCGGATTCGTTGACGATATTATCGCCGACGAGTGCGCTGACAGGGATAAACTCGACATCGTTGACATCCAATTTGGCAGCAAAACCTCTAAATTCACTTTTGATTTTTTCGTAAGCCTCTTCGCTGTAATCCACCAAATCCATCTTATTGATACAAATGACCAAATGCGGAATCTGCAACAGGGACGCAATGAAAGCGTGGCGACGGGTTTGTTCTACGATACCATTTCTTGCATCAATCAAAATCAAAGCAAGATTCGCTGTAGATGCGCCTGTTACCATGTTGCGCGTGTATTGGATGTGTCCGGGCGTATCGGCGATGATAAATTTGCGCTTGGGTGTAGCAAAGTAGCGATAAGCCACATCAATCGTGATGCCTTGCTCGCGCTCGGCACGCAAACCA
>CALHBW010000159.1 GCA_937930625.1 uncultured Saprospiraceae bacterium
CCCGCTTAAGTTTGCTTGCGGGATTACACTCGTCTGACGAAGGTTTTGCGAAATGTAGTGATTTGTCTCATAAAATATTCGCACTGAATAAAGTGATTCGTCTGACGAGTATTCGCTTTAGGCAAAGTTAGACGGGTAGCCTCCAAACATGCTCTTATAATTTGACCACTTTTTTGCCATTCCAATAAAATGACTTACCTTTCGATTTCACCAATGTATAATGATATGCGTTTACTGATTTTCTTGCTAATTATAATCACGGCAAGCCCGCTCTTTGCTCAAGAAAAAGCTGAAGAAGAAAAACCACTTCCCAACATGTTTCAGTTCAACATCGCCTATGGTTTTCAAATACCGGGCGGAGATTTATCGAAGCGTTTTGGTACCAATTCTAATGTGAGTGTCGGTGCACAATACATGGCAGGCAAACTGATATTTGGTGCAGAGGGAGAAATATTTTTTAGCGATAATATAAAGGAAGATGTACTGGCATTTATGCGTACCGAAGACCTCGCTATCATCGGCAATGAGCGCGAATACACCAACGTACTTTTAGGCGAACGCGGTTGGTACGTCGGCGCGTTGGGTGGTGCGATTATTCCTGTTTTTCCCGAAGCACGACGTTCGGGTATTCGCTTTACGGTTGGTGTGGGTTTTATGCAGCACAGAGTCAGTATCCGCGACCAAGCCGGGGAAGTCACGCAACTCATGGGCGAATACAAAAAGGGCTACGATAGGCTCACTAATGGCTTGGCTATCAAAGAGTTTATAGGTTATCATTATTTCAGCAAAAACCGTCTTATCAATGTCTATGCGGGTTTTGAATTTATGCAAGGATTTACCAAAAGTCGCCGCAGTTTCAATTATGATACTATGATGAGCGATGATTCTAATCGATTGGATTTGCTGCAAGGCATTCGCATTGGCTGGACACTGCCTTTCTTTTTTGATGCGGATGATAGGTTTTATTATTGAGAATGCTACAATGCTGAAATGCGTTAATGCTACAATGTTTTTGAATGAGTGAATGAGTGAATGAGTGAATGAATTACGTTATATGTAAATTTGAATAATGAGCGCAATTAGACGAATCATTGAAATAGAAAAAATTGAAGGGTATAAAGTTTTTTGTAAATTTGATAATCGCGAATTAAAAGTTATTGATTTTCAAGAACTTTTCAACTCATGGAATGTCAAAGAAGGTGACTTTGAATATCCTCTAATGCAATCACTTGAAACATTCCAAGCTGTAAAAGTAATTGACGGCACACTCACTTGGGAAAATATTAAAATTGAATCAACAGATGAATACGGAAAGCCTGTAATACATCCTTTAGACCTTGACCCGATTGTTATTTATGAAGCTGCACAGCCATGACTTTCCTCTACCACCTCGCCATTTACTGCTACATTTTTGCCATCCGCATCGCTTCACGTTTCAATCCGAAAGCGCGAAAATGGATACGGGGTCGGCGTGGTATTTTTGAGGAATTAAAAACGCAATTTGAGTCACTGCGAGCTGGAAGCTCGCGTTACGTTGTGTGGGTACATGCGGCATCATTGGGCGAGTTTGAACAAGGGCGACCTATCATCGAGGCAATTAAACGAAAACATCCCAATACTAAAATTATTCTGACCTTCTTCTCCCCTTCCGGCTACGAGATTCGTAAAGACTACGAAGGCGCAGATGTAGTATGTTATCTACCCGCCGACACACCGCGCAATGCGCGTCGATTCCTCGACATCGTACAACCTGATTTAGCTATTTTTATTAAATACGAATTTTGGCATAACTACCTGAATACCTTAAAATTACGCCACACTCCTACCCTACTCGTTTCCGCTATTTTCAGAGAAAAACAAATCTTTTTTCGTTGGTATGGAAATTTTTTCAAACGCATGCTGACGTGTTTTGAGCATATTTTTGTGCAAGATGATTTTTCATTAAAATTATTAGAAAAAAATAATATCACACACGCAAGTATCGCGGGTGATACGCGCATGGATAGGGTGTATCAATTGAGCCGAAACCCAAAGCAATTCCCACTTGTAGCCGCCTTTAAAGGTGAAAATGATTTGCTGATTTGCGGCAGTACATGGCATGAGGATGAGGTGTGGTTATTGGATTTTTTGAATGAAACGCAGTCCACCCCCCAGCCCCCTCCAAAGGGGGAGATGAAAAAGGGAAGCCCTCCAAAGGGGGAGATGAAAAAGGGAAGCCCTCCAAAGGGGGAGATGAAAAAGGGAAGCCCTCCAAAGGAGGAGAAAATGGAGGGAGATAGTCCAAAGAGAGAAAAGGCAGAAAAGAAAAATACAAGCAGTTTTTCGCTACGCGAAAAATCTCCCCCTTTGGAGGGGGCTGGGGGGTGGACGGCGTGGAAAACCATCATCGCTCCACACGATATTTCCGAATCACATATTCAATACATTCTCACTAATTTGAAGCTAAAAACAGTTCGTTATTCCCAAGCAAATTTGGAGACAATACGTGAAGCACAAGTCTTGATAATCGATAATATAGGTATGCTTTCATCCATCTATCAATACGGAAAATGGGCGTATATCGGCGGTGGATTTGGGGCAAGCATCCATAATACACAGGAGGCCTTTGTGTATGGTTTGCC
>CALHBW010000160.1 GCA_937930625.1 uncultured Saprospiraceae bacterium
GTCGCCATATTTTTCAAGCGTATCACCTTCATCTGACCAAGTTATTTCACGAGAAAACTCTCTGAGTGGTGCCGTCTGTGTACGGTCTTCTACTACGTCCGAAATTTTCTTCATAAACAAAATAGACGCGAGAATCATACCTATAGCTACGGCTTCTACCAAGCCTACAAATACCGTCAAAATAATAACCAAAAACATCACAACCACTTCTGCATTTGGCATTTGTGGAATAGCTTTTAGCCCTTTATAATCCATCACACCGATACCGACTGTTACCAGAATACCTGCCAATACTGCCGCCGGAATTTGAGAAGCTAATGGACCGAGTAGGAGTAAAATTACCAATAACAAGACTCCTGCAGTCATACCCGAAAGACGGGTTTTACCACCTGCTTCAATATTCACAACGGTACGAATCGTAGCGCCCGCACCCGGAATACCGCCAAATAAAGCTGCAATCGAATTACCGATACCTTGACCAACCAGCTCCTTGTCAGGATTGTGCTTGGTTTTGGTCAAATTGTCAGCCACTATAGAAGTCAATAACGAATCTATCGCGCCCAAAAGAGCCAAAGAGATAGCATAGGGCAAAAATGGCGTAATCGTACTCAAATTGAACCCCGCAAATATATTTTCTATTTTCGGAAAGCCTTTAGGTATTTCGGGAATAGGCCTGTAGCCCTCCGGACCAAGTATGAAATATGCTCCAAGCGATACCGCAAGCAAAGCTACCAGAGAACTCGGTATAGCTTTGGTAATCCGTTTGAAACCATATATAATAAAAATCGTCAGCAGCCCCAGTATCAAATCAACCCAGTTAATCCGCTTCAATGCCGTCGGAAGTACCTGGAGCGCACCTATCACGCCTGCCGCCGAGCCACCTGCCAATGCCTTTGCTTCGTCCTGTATCATTTCATCTGTAATGGTACCTGCCCGCTTTATCGTTTCCTTAAAATTCTCTAAAACAAGAATACCTTCACCGGCTTCATCTCGAAGAATTTTTTCCAACATCAATTCCTCTGCCTGTGGTTTAAATTCATTCACATAAGCCACATCATCTTTCGCATAATAGCCCAACATTGGCAATATTTGAGTAATCAAAATAATCACTCCGATACCCGTCATAAAACCCGACACCACAGGGTAGGGGATATAGCGAATATACTGCCCGACCTTGATAAAGCCAAGCCCAATTTGTATCAAACCTGCCAATAAAAAGACCATCAAAATAGCAGGAAGTGCCTGCTCCAGACTACCGTTATTTGCTGCCATAATACCTGCGATGACCACCATACTCACCGCCGTCATCGGTGCGGTAGGACCCGAAATCTGTGTATTGGTACCGCCAAATAATGCAGCAAAAAAACTAATAAATATCGCGCCGTACAATCCCGCAGCAGGACCCATACCGGATTGTGCGCCAAACGCCAGAGCCAGCGGCAAAGCCACAATACCCGCCGTGATACCTCCAAATAAATCTCCCCTGAAATGGGAAAAATCAAAGCCTAATTTTTTTAACATGTTCATCTTTCTCGTTTTTAATGTTTGAACTCATACACAGAGAACAGACAAATTGTAGCCCTGTAATGCAAGGAGGTTATATATGATTTTAGTTAGATAAGTAATTGCCGAGTATCAATGTTATTGGCACGACATACTGATAAATTTAAAATGAAAGCGTGTTTGACAATATGTTTGTTAATTATGAATTTTGAATAGAAAAAATATTTAGTTTATTAATTTTTAATTACCAATAAGAAACAAAATACAATTTAAATTCATTTGTTATTCAAAATTTGACGAAGATATTGTTTTATCGTTACTTAGTAAATAATCCGACAAAAATAAACTGACAACTTTTAAGTGAATAGAACCTTGATAATTAGTAAATTATTTACTCATCTATTCATTTACTAATTTAGTCATTATACTTAGTAAGCGTCATTATTTGATAAAATTAGGAAAGCGATTTAGGAGGTGGCGTTTCAATTTCTTGAAAATGCGTGTAGTGAAAATTTTGGAAGTTATAATACCTTAGTTCTTTTTGAGAAAATGAATAATCGGAATCATCCACATCATCACGGATTTTTTCTTTTTTTTCCTCTTTTTTTTCTTCTTTTTCTTCTGTGTCTTTATCTTCTTTTGAATCACATAAATGCTCAATACCCATTTTTTCTGCAAAATAATAAGGCAATACAGAGGAACTCACCAAACTGAATAATATCAGAATGAGAAATATCTTTGATAATAATGTGCATGTAAAATTTTGATTCATCAAGTAGTCAAAACACTATAGGTATAGAAAAGTTTAAGATTTTGCGGAAATAGTTTGACAAAAATAAGCATAAAATCCGACACCAACCATGAATGGGCAAGATTATTGATTATTTAATGTAAAAATATGCTCTAAATCAAGCAAGTGAACCCAAAAACACATACCTTTGCACTCTTTTTCAATAAAACAGGCAGGTTAGCGATAAAAAATTAAGCATTAATCGTTAACCATTAAGCATTAAAATATGATTCGCAACATCGCCATTATCGCCCATGTTGACCATGGCAAGACTACACTCGTCGATAAACTCTTGCATGCAGGAGAAATATTTGGCGCACATGAAAAGCCGGGAGAACTTATCATGGATAATAACGACTTGGAACGCGAGCGCGGCATTACCATCGTTTCCAAAAATGCGTCGATGACCTATAAGGGCGTAAAAATCAATATCATTGATACGCCCGGTCACAGCGACTTTGGAGGAGAAGTAGAACGCGTACTCAATATGGCAGACGGTGTACTATTGCTCGTTGATGCCTTTGAAGGACCGATGCCGCAGACTCGCTTTGTGTTGCAAAAAGCCCTCGAATTGGGACTCAAACCCATCGTCGTCATCAATAAAGTCGATAAAGAAAACTGCAAACCTGAAGAGGTGCAAGAAGCCGTTTTTGAATTGATGTTTAATTTGGATGCAACGGAAGACCAACTTGATTTTCCGACCATTTATGGCTCCGCCAAATTTGGGTGGATGAATACCGATTGGCAAGAGCAGACCGATAATATCATTCCGCTTTTGGATGCCATTGTCGAGCATATCCCCGAACCAAAGGTCGAAGAAGGAACAACGCAAATGTTGATTACCTCTTTGGATTTTTCATCATTCGTAGGACGTATCGCTATCGGACGCTTGCATCGTGGCACATTGAAAGCAAAGCAACGTGTTTCTCTAATGAAGAAAGACGGCACAATTGCTAAGAGCAACATTCGCGGTCTATATACATTCGACGGGATGAATAAAGTGGAGGCGCAAGAAGTCAAAGCCGGAGATATTTGTGCCTTGTACGGTGTTGAGGGCTTTGAAATTGGTGATACGATTGCCGATGCCGAAGCACCGGAAGCACTTCCGTCAATTGCCATCGACGAGCCGACGATGAGTATGTTGTTTACGATTAATGATTCGCCATTTTTCGGAAAAGAAGGCAAATTCGTTACCTCGCGTCACATCCGCGAACGTCTGGAAAAGGAACTCGAAAAGAACCTCGCCTTGCGCGTAGAATCTACCGGTTCTGCCGATTCATTTCGTGTATATGGGCGAGGGGTATTGCACCTTTCTGTTTTGATTGAGACGATGCGCCGTGAAGGGTATGAGTTGCAGATAGGTCAGCCGCAAGTAATTATCAAAGAAATCAATGGTGCCAAACACGAACCAGTCGAACAATTGACCTGCGATTTGCCGGAAAATGTATCGGGCAAAGTCATCGAAATGGTCACGAAGCGAAAAGGCACAATGCTTTCTATGGAACCAAAAGGCGATAGAATGTTATTGCAATTTGAAATTCCTTCGCGCGGCATCATCGGCTTGCGTACACAGGTCATTACCGCAACGGCAGGTGAGGCGATTATGACGCACCGTTTCCACGAATATCAGCCATATAAAGGAGAGATTCCTTCACGTCTGAATGGCTCGCTCATCGCACTCGAAACGGGTAAGGCGATTCCATTTAGTATTAATAATTTGCAGGATAGAGGCAAGTTCTTCATCCCTTCTAATGTGGAGATTTATGAAGGTCAGGTGATTGGCGAAAATAGCCGTCCGAATGACCTCGTTATCAACGTAACGAAGACCAAAAAATTGAGCAATATGCGCTCATCCGGTGCAGATGATAAGGTAAAACTCGTACCGCCAATTGTCTTCTCATTAGAAGAAGCATTGGAATACATTCAAGGTGATGAATATGTGGAAGTGACGCCCGAATCTATTCGCCTTCGCAAGATTTACTTGAAAGAGCATGACCGCAAACGTGCTAAGAATAAAGTAGTGGCGGTTTGACGAATTGACGAGTTGTTGAGTTGATGAATTGATGAATTGACGAGGTGACGAATTGATGAATCAATTGCTTGAGTCTGTGTCACACGGAGTTCAGAGAGAATTAATTATCTGTACTCTGTGTGACACATTTTTTTTTGAAT
>CALHBW010000161.1 GCA_937930625.1 uncultured Saprospiraceae bacterium
GAAGCAGAAAACTGCTCCTACGCGGCAGATTATCGGGCAGTGAGTGAAATGTTAAATTAGCAACCCAAACCGTAAATATCCAGATAATTATGGTATGTTTAAATTTGTTTTAAAAATAGTTGATACTTTTTTTTAATGTAAAATGTAAAATAATAAATTTAAAATGTAAAAGTGCTTGTAGTACTTGTACAATATATTTTCGTTTTTTTATTGTTTAAAAATTTAAAAACCAACAAAATAGAAACACCTCGGGCTATCGGTCTAAGTTTGCCTAAGCGAATACTCGTCAGACGAATTACTTTATTCGGTGCGAATATTTTATAAGACAAATCACTACATTTCACAAAAACCTTCGTCAGACGAGTGCGCCCCGCAAGTTGAGTTTGGCAAAGTTAGACGGATAGCCACACCTCGCGTCCACTCGCGTCCTACAACTTTTACATTTTAAATTTATTATTTTACATTATTTTAATTTGATTACAAAAGTGTCAACCATATTTCCAAATATATCAG
The DNA here is from genome assembly GCA_937930625.1 of uncultured Saprospiraceae bacterium. Taxonomy (GTDB): domain Bacteria; phylum Bacteroidota; class Bacteroidia; order Chitinophagales; family Saprospiraceae; genus JAHDEO01. The sequence continues at coordinate 514 of CALHBW010000161.1, forward strand.
TATTTTTTATTATAAAAATTCGTTAACCATGAAGATAAAACTTTACCTGACAATTGCTTTATTCACTACATGTATTGCTAATATCTCTGCTCAACTTGAAACTTCGAGTGACTTATCTACACTCGAATTATTAGAAATTTTACTGGGTGAAGGCATTCAGGCAAACACACTTACTTTTACAGGCGAACCACTCCAACAAGGTTCTTTTAGTGCTATAAATACCAATCTCGGTCTCAACTCCGGCATTATGCTCTCCACCGGAGAAATACACGACGCTGCCGGTCCGAATGACGGCAACAGCACCAGCACAGCTTATAATGGATCGGGCGACTCTGATTTGGATAACATTCTTTCAGGCTACATCCCCAGCTTCGATGCTGCCGTAATTGAGTTCAATTTTGTTCCTCAATTCAATACCTTATTGCTAGATTACGTTTTTGCATCAGAAGAATATCCCGAATTTGTTTGTTCGGAGTTCAATGACGTATTTGCCTTTATGCTTTCAGGACCAAAACCCGATGGTGGTATTTACAATAAATATAATGTGGCAATGATTCCCGGCACCACGCTTCCGGTCGCTATTAATACCATAAACCCGGGAATCGCAACGGGGTCTGCTTGTACGGGTAGTACAGGTTCGTTGGAATATAGCGACCTTTATGTTGATAACTCCGGCGGTACCTCAATAGAGTACGATGGCTTTACCGTTCCATTACAAATGACCGCTCCCGTGATTGCCGGTGAAACTTACACGATTAAAATTGCGATAGCTGATGTCGGGGACGGTGTGTTTGATTCGGCGGTCTTTCTTGTGGGAAATAGTTTTAAAAGCGTACAAATTACTGATATTAAAGACGTAGAACATCTCAATACATTCAATATACAACCCAATCCTTCCAATGGACAATTTGTAATTAACGCTGAATTTGAGGTAACACAAACGGCAACTATTCAAATTATAAATACATTAGGACAAGAAATTTATCAATCAAAAAATACGAAAAAACATTTTACAGAACAGATTGACATTGACCTGCCAATTGGTACATATTTCGTGGTTATTCGGACAGAAAAAGGGAGAGCAGCTCAAAAGATAGTCGTTTCGAAGTACACCATCCATTAAATTTAAACATGCCAAAAATATGCTTCAAAGTTTGGTTCACAAATTCACTTCAAATCAAGTCACTACATTCGAGGATTACCTCGCAGTAGAAGAACCCCTCGAAATACAACTCCGCTTCGGCGCACCCGACAATCGCCAAAGAAAAAGCATCGCTGTCACCATGCGTACGCCCGGTAATGATGCCCAACTCGCCATCGGATTTCTTTTCACCGAAGGCATCATTTCCCATCCTAATCAAATCGTCAATACCCACATACCCAATGACGAATCCAATCATATCATCATTGACCTGCATCCTGATACCGAACTCAATATCAACCAATTACATCGTCATTTCTACACCACATCAAGCTGCGGCGTATGTGGCAAAAGCTCCATCGAAGCCATTCATACCAACATCACATTCGACCTTGCCTCTCCCCCACTCCATCTAAAGTCAACATTATTGCACACGCTACCTCACACGCTTCGCAATGCCCAGACCTCCTTTGCACAAACAGGCGGCATTCACGCCGCCGGATTATTTGATGTCAATGGCAATCTTCAAATCATCCACGAAGACATCGGCAGACATAATGCGCTCGACAAACTCGTCGGCACAGCATTTCAGCAGGAATTATTACCTTTGAACAAACACATTCTATTGGTCAGCGGACGCACAAGCTTCGAGTTGGTTCAAAAAGCCCTGATGGCAGGGATTCGGGTGATAGCTGCGGTAGGTTCACCTTCAAGTCTGGCTGTACAATTGGCAGAAGAATACGATATGACGCTTATCGGTTTTCTTCGTAATGAACGATTCAATGTATATACGGGTGCGTATCGGTTGTTAAGTTGACGTTAGTAATTAGTTGATTAATTAATTGGTTATTAGTTAGTTATGCTATATTTGGGCTACCCGTCTAACTTTGCCTAAAGCGAATACTCGTCAGACGAATCACTTTATTCAATGCGAATATTTTATGAGACAAATCACTACATTTCACAAAACCTTCGTCAGACGAGTAGTAATCCCGCAAGCAAACTTAGACGGGTAACCGAAAATGTTTTTGTCAATAAGAATATTTCTTAATTCCTCCTCATCTAAGTAGTAAGCATCAAATAATCGACATTTTTGAACGTGTCTTTTTTCGTCATACTTCAGCTATTTTTCCTCATGTAGCTCGGCTATAATCGTCAAAATGAGCTTCGTCTGACAAAAAAATACCCTGCTCAAAAAGTGTCG
>CALHBW010000162.1 GCA_937930625.1 uncultured Saprospiraceae bacterium
AAAGGCTTCAAGCCCACATTATGTCTTGCTTATACAGATTCTTTATTTCCGTATAAAGCGACTGCCCAAATACTGAGTAAACATAATATTCAACTGCTGGGAACAACGACTGCCGGAGAGATTTCTGACAATAAAGTTTGTGCAGAGAGTTTTTCGGGCTTGTTGCTGGATATTCAACCGGAATATTATGAGGTAATCATTGAACCTTTTGATAAAGGAGAAGAGGGGAAAGCTGCCAAAAGAATTGCCGAAGCAGCAAAAGAAAAATTTGCTAATCCGGGGGTCTTGGTTTATGCTTCGGGAATAGGAACGAATGGCGATGCGGTGGTGAATGGTTTGAGGGATAATCTGCCGGAAGGTGCAGGGATATTCGGCGGTTTGAGCGGAGATTCTTTTCGATATACCAATATTTCTGTTTTTACAGAAGATAAAGAGGAATTGAGTGGAATAGGGGTTGTTGTTTTTGATTGCGATAAGGTGAGAATGTTGGGAGATTCGTTTTCGGGATGGGATGGACTCGGACGAATGCATACGATTACTAAATCTGAACGTAATATTATTTACGAAATAGATGGTGTATCTGCATTGGAATTGTTTGAATCTTATTTTGGAGATTTGCATTACGTAAAGCAAGAAGGGTCAGATAATGTTTTTCTCATTCCGGGTATTTATCCCTTGAAAGTAGGGGAAGGTTCGGAGGAATATATGCGCTCGGTACTTTTGTATGACAATGAAAATAAATCGTTGATACTGGCGGGCGAGGTGAAAAACGGACATACGTTCAGATTTTGCCCAACGCCTGATTTTGATACCGTAAAAAATACGGTTAATCATTTTAAAAAGGTAGCCGATAAAACAGGAGAGGTGGACTGCGTGATTATTAATTCTTGTGCAGGAAGAAATGTGGCTTTCGGACCGATGTTTGCAAAAGAAATCAAGCATATTTATGAGATTTGGAATGTACCGACTTCAGGAATATTGGCTTTGGGAGAGATTGGCAGTTTTCCGAATAGTAATACCTACGGATTTCATAATGTGACTTGTAATTTACTCACATTAACTGAATACACCTAATGCAACTGGAAGAACTCAAACATTTGTTGTCCAATCATATGGCTTCTGAAGATACCCTTCAGGAGGCATTGAAAGCGATTGAACAAATTGAAGATGAAATCGAAGTATTGAGTTTTAAAAATAAAAGGCTCACCAACGACAAAAGAATCACCTCTCGATTTTTGAGTAAAACAGTACTAGACCTTGAAAATGCAAATAAAGACCTGTCAAGCTCCAACCAACAACTCAATCGATACGTGCATATCGCTGCACATGATTTGAAAGCACCCTTGCGAACTATTGAGGGCTTTGCAAGTTTGTTGAATAAATCAATGATTCATTCTGCAAGTCAATCGCAATCCGATTACCTCCAATATATCAGGATGAGTTGTAAAACAATGGGCGAAATGCTCACCGATATACTCGAATATTCCTCATCTTCGGGCGGCAAACTCAATATGGAAACTGTAGAAATTACAGATTTGGTGCATGATTGTGTCAACCTCCTCCAACACGATATTCAGAAAACAAACACCACCATTAATTTTTCGATACCTACCGTTAAAATTGATTGTGACCCTATCAAAATCAAACAGGTATTCCTCAACCTTATATCTAATGCGATTAAGTTTACGGCTAAAGTCAGGTCACCCATTATTGATGTGAATAGCTTCAAAGAGGAACGGCTCGTACAATTTTCGGTGAAAGATAATGGCATTGGTATTCCTACAGAACATCAACCCAAAATCTTTGAACAATTCAACAGAGTACACAACTCCTACGAAGGAACGGGCATGGGACTCGCCATTTGCAAAGCGACAGTAGAGCGACACGGCGGCAATATTTGGCTGGATAGTATGCCCGATAAAGGAACTACTTTTTATTTTACACTTAAACAGTGAGTTTGACGTGCTGATGTGCTGATGTGCTGATGTGCTGATGAATTGACGTGTTGACGAAATAAACTACTCGTGAACTCGTCAACTCATCACTCCATCAACTTTAATGCCTTATCTACCTCGTTTACAGGCAATTTACACACCTTCTTTTTATATACATAAATACGGGTTTCATCTTCGATAAGTTTGTTTTCGAGCAATTCGAGTGGGTCTTAGTCTTTTTCTATCCTCAAATTTAATTGATATGTGCAATTTGAACATTCCAAAAAGGAGTTATTTAGTGTATAGCGAGTTCCAAGGTATTCTGATTTTTCATCATTAAATGATAGAATCATCTCTTTATTATTTATTTCATATGTTCCGGTGTTTTCTATTTGACAGCCACCATCGTAAGTTGAGGAAATGAATTTCCCATTTTTATAAAGTTTCATGTAAATTAGAGCCATTTCATCATGGACATAATTTTGGTTTACGATTCCATAATTGATAAACTTTAAAATTGGGCTAGTCAGGAACATAGAGCCAAGAAAGCAAAATGAAATTATGAAAATTGTATCTCTATAATCTTCAGTCCTGCTTACTAAGATTAGAAACCAAAGAAATGACACAGAAAAAATTAATCCTATTTGAAATATGAAAATTTGATCGGGATCGCAAAAAATAAAGTTACCCGGAAGTCTCCAGAAAATATAACCAACACCAATTAGAAACGATATAAGCCCCAGAATGACTTGAAAGATTTTTTTAAGTGTATTCATCCTAACTGTATTTTTTAATAAGCATGACTTCAAAAAACGCGAATTACTCTATCAACTCCAACGCCTTATCTACCTCATTTACAGGAAATTTACACACCTTCTTTTTACACACATAAATACGGGTTTCATCTTCGATAAGTTTATTTTCGAGCAATTCGAGTGAGCCTTCTGTCTTGCCGCCGAGTAGGAGGGCATTGGGAAGATAATGTTGGTCTATTTCTTTTCTTTTTTCGGCAAAATCATCGCCAATGATAGCAATTTCGTAAGGTTCATAAGTCATGCGAAATAGGAGGGAACACCAATTGGAATAAAAACTCGGTTGTTCGCTATCTTCGAATTGAATAATCATCGTATTCATCATATCGCGGGCTTGTTTGAGATAATCGTCTTTATAGAGATAGGTGCCGAGATGAAATAGATTTTTTGCCATAACAGAGTTGGAAGCAGGAATTACATTGTCGCTCAATTCCTTTTTACGGGCTACAAGTGGCGCATCTTCCGAAGAAGTATAGAAAAACATACGTGATTTTTCGTCGTAAAAATTATCCATCACATATTGCGTGAGGTCATTGGCTTTATTGAGCCATTT
>CALHBW010000163.1 GCA_937930625.1 uncultured Saprospiraceae bacterium
CTTTGCTGATGCAGAGGCTGCGGCGCGGTGCTTTTTTGAGTTGCAGCGGCTTGGGGTGATTAGGTGAAGAAATAAGAATAACTTAATCCAATTTGCTGTATCTTTTTTCGTTATACTTCATCATTTTCTCCTTAAATACGGGGAGTATTCGCGTCAAAAATGATTCGTCTAACAAAAAAATATTTCGCATCTTGGATTAGTTTATTCTCATTTCTTCACTGAAGTACAACTTTTACCAAAAACACACAAAAATTGACAACTTAGTCCCTAAATTTATCCCCTGAAAAATCACTCATGCCACAACTATCGTCATACCTTACCCGCGCCAATCTCACATGGTTTACCTGTGCGGTCTTGCTTGTAGCATTATTGACCTCAAAATTTTTATTGACCATTGGGATGATAGCACTCGTCGCATTGGGTTTGATACGGAAAGATGTCAAAACGGTGTGGCAAAATTTCATTTCTGACAAAACCTTGCTTGCGCTTACCTCCGTTTTTCTTATCGCACTAATCAGCGGTTTGTATTCTGAAAATATCGCGTATCTGATAGAGCGATTGCGGATAAAACTGCCTTTTTTACTCCTACCCATTGCACTCGCGGGATTGCCCAAATTCACAGACAAACAATATTTTAGCTTGTTATATCTATTCATTGCATCCATTGTGATTTCGTGTATTGGTGTAGGCGTGAATTATGCGATGAATTTTGAAGCCATCAATTATAATATCGGGCGTAGCGGCTCTATTCCGACACCGATTAATCATATACGATTTAGCCTTTTGGTGGCATTATCGTTTTTTGCGAGTATTTATTTGTATCACAAAAAAGTGTATTTAAAATTTCCTGCGGAAAAATATTTATTGCTTGCTTGCGCTTTATTTTTGTTGGTGTTCATTCACGTTTTGTCGGTGCGTAGCGGAATACTCGCTTTGTACCTTGCAGGTTTCGCCCTAATTGTGCGTTATATCCTACTCACTAAACGCTATCTAATTGGTGGAATGATGACGCTTGCTATTGTCGCGTTACCGATTTTAGCCTTCCAGTTTTCGCCCGGATTTCGCGCTCAAGCCTACTTGATGCGACACAATTACATCGAATTTTTTATCAAAAAAAATGTAGGCGAATATTCTGATACCCAAAGACTTGCTTCCTATCAAATGGCAATTGAAGCCGCCAAGTCCAGCCCATTCGTCGGCGTAGGAGCGGGTGATATTAAAGATGCTACTGAAGCCGCTTATGCTACACATTATCCGACATTAGATGCAAAATTGCCGCACAACCAATTTTTGTTTTTCTACACGGCTACGGGCTTGATAGGTTTGCTCTTATTTACGATAGCCTTTTTCCTTCCCTTATTTCATAAAAAAAGGTATTTGGACACCTTGTTTTTAGCATTTTATGCCATTGTATTCACTTCATTTATGGTAGAAAATACGCTCGAAACGGCGATTGGTACAGCCTTTTTTATGGTCTTTTTATTAATTATGCTAAATCGTCGGTAGGGTTTTTCTCCGGCTTCCTGTTTTATAGTCAAACACCATTATTCAATTATAATACCCTGTATGTCGTAGCATTTCTTCCACCCTTCTTTCGGCTTCTTGCTTCGTAATTCCGCTATAATAATCTTTCACAAAAGCATGGTCAAATCCTTCGCGTGGTACAATTTCCGGTCTTTGGTTCTCCGATTTCGTCTGTACTGTGACCGGTATGCTCAAGGTGTTTTCATAACCCGGAATAAAACTCGATAACCAGCCAAAATATGTTGTGATGTGATGCTCATCATCAAAATGAGTCAAATAATCCTCAAAACTTTCTTTGCTCAATGACACCCAAAGCCCGTACTCCAAATCGCCACAATGGTCAATCACCTTTTGAGATAGCGTGACCCGTATAAATCGGTCAGTTTGGTCGGCGTGATTGATAGTACAAAAATCACTATTGACGCGGGCAATCGTTTGCTTTTCTTCATTTGATAAATGAAGGTAGTGATTGGGTACTCTAAAGGCAATTGCGGGCCACTTATCGTGCAATTCACCGCAGCATTGGCATCGATATTTCATATTCTTATTTTTTTTGACAAGTTTATCTGATTGGTTGACACTTTATAAAATTAAATATTACACAAAATGTAAGTAATCCGTTTACTAAACTTTTCGAGTTTAGTAAACGTAAGCATGTCGCCAAAATTTGTAATACCCTAAAAATTAGTGCCTTATGTACGTTTACTAAACTTTTTGAAGTTTAGTAAACGGAGGTTTGAATTATTTTTTCAAACTTCAAAATCAAATTCCAAAAGTGTTTGAATTTATGAGCCGATATAAAGGCGCGTTCCGCGTCTCAATTTTCGATAATCTTTAATATTATTCAATCGAATGATGTCCTTCACCGTAACGCCCGGATAACGGGAAGCAATCACTGAAAGATTATCACCGCGTTTCATCTCATAAATCACCACTTCTTTTTCCTCATCGCCCACTTTTATTTTGACTTTTTCGCGCTCGCCTGTTGGCGTTTCTATGCGGTCATTTACGTATTTTTTCTTTTTCTTGGATGCAGTGGTTTTAGGTCTGTATTTTTTGGTCGTAACGATAGGCATTGGCGGCGGTGCCGTAGCTATCGAAGGTGTATTTTGATTGGCAGCAGGCGGCACGTAGCTATTGGCAGATGGTCTGTAAGTCGTTACCACAGGCGTCGCGCTATAATCGCCGCGCCACATTGCCATGCCCATACGCGGGAGCGTAAGTGTGTAGCCTTTGCTGTTTCGGGGAATATATTTTTTCTTATAACTCGGATTCAGAAATTCGACCTGATACATAGGCGTACCACTCATTTCACTGATGTGTTTGAAGGTCAGTTTGTCGTATATCGTTACGGTTTCTACATCCTGATAAGCCGCTTCAGGATAGAGTGGATTGAGTTGGTGGAGATGATAATAATTCATCATGTAAGTAGCACCGATAAATAAAGGTACATAACCCCGTGTTTCTTTTGGAAGGTATTTATATATTTTCCAAATATCCCGGCTACCTGCTTTTTTGATGGCACTATTGACCCTTCCCGGACCGCAATTATAGGCTGCGATGACCAACATCCAATCACCAAATCGACTGTGCAGTTTTGCCAAAAAACGCGCCGCCGCATCACTCGCCAAATAAGGGTCGTGACGCTCATCGACCTCGCTATTAATCTGTAAACCGTATTGTTTACCCGTAGAAGAAATGAATTGCCACAAGCCTGCCGCACCTGCCGGAGATTTTGCCGTAGGCTTCAAAGCCGATTCAATCACCGCAAGGTAACGCAGTTCTTTCGGTACGCCGCGCCTTGCAAGAGCTTCCTCAAAAATCGGAAAATACACCGACTGCAAACCCAACACACTTTCCGATGTATTGCGGTGAATGACCGTGTATGCTTCGATGCCGCTGCGTACATGTTTATTATAAGTAAAGTTAAGGATTTTCGCACCCGAAAGTGCCATCACACGCTCTTTATACTCTTGGTCGGTATAGGTAGGCGGGGCAAATTCAATATAATTTACCGCAGGTGCTTTCGAGCTTTTAGTATTGCCCAGTAAGACACCAAAATTCGCCGGAGCGAGCATTAAAAATAATGAAGAAAACGATATTAAAAATAAAGTTTTCAGACTCATAACAAGGTATTTCGTGAATAAATATCCGGTATGTAACCGGAACGTAACACAGACATTCCTGTCTGCTCTCGCATTTGAAATACACAAACAGGAATCTCTGTGTTACGCACTCAAACGCAATTTGTTTCGTTTTATATGATGTTTTAAACTATTTCTTTCAAAACATAATTTGAAAATGACAACAAATCCGCTTCTTGGAAATGTTTTGCCATAAACTGCACACCTATCGGTAAACCGCTTTCGTGCGTACCAAGTGGCAAATTAATCGCCGGAATCCCCGCCATATTTGCTTGTACGGTGTAAATATCAGCCAAATACATTTCTACCGGATCGCTCGTTTTCTCTCCTAAATTGAATGCCGGAGCAGGGCTGGTCGGCATCAAAATAAAATCGTACTCCGCAAGGATTTCTAAGGTCTTATCCTGAATCAATCGCCTCACTTTTTGCGCTTTCGAGTAATAGGCATCGTAATATCCCGCGCTCAACACAAAGGTGCCCAACATAATTCGCCGCTTCACTTCCTTACTAAACCCCTCTGTGCGCGACATCTCGTAAGTCTCCTGCAAATTACGCGCATCAGGATGACGATAACCGTATCGAATCCCATCATAACGCGACAAATTCGACGAAGCCTCCGCCGTTGTCAGTACATAATAAGCAGGAATGATATAATCCAAGTAGTCAAAATCCACCGCTTCAACGCTATGCCCGTCCGCTTTCAGACGCGCTATCAAATCCAATGTTTGTTGGCGAATATCCGCATCAATACTTGCATGATTCACCGCCGTATCAAAGTACGCTATTTTTTTCTTTTCCGAAAAATCTAACTTCAAAGCCGCTTCATAATTCGGTACATTGAGTCGGCTCGAAGTACTATCCATTGCATCCTCACCGGACATCACCTTCAACAGACACGCCACATCTTCCACACTTCTACTCAATACCCCGATTTGGTCAAACGAAGACGCATATGCCAATAAACCATAACGCGAAATACGCCCGTAAGTTGGCTTCATCCCCACGACACCACAAAACGCTGCCGGTTGTCGCACCGAACCACCTGTATCCGAACCCAATGCCGCCAGACAAGTATCCGCCTGTACCGCCACCGCCGCACCGCCAGACGAACCGCCGGGAACTTTGGTCGGGTCAGCCGCATTGAGCGTAGGACCATAAACGGAGTTTTCATTGGTCGAACCCATCGCAAATTGGTCGCAATTCGTGCGCCCGATAATAATGACATCTTCTGCCAAAATGCGTTCGACAGCCGTAGCCGAGTACAATGATTCAAAGCCTTCCAAAATCTTGGAGGCAGCCGTCACGCCTTTTCCTGTTTGACATATCACATCTTTTATCGACACGACCATCCCAAACAATTCCCCCAAATCATCCGGCTGCGACTTGATTTTTTCGTCCAATGCTGTCGCCCTTTGGCGTGCTTCGTCCGCATACACTTCTACGTAAATATTGAGATGCTTTGTAGCCTCAATATTTTTCAAATAACTTTCTACTGTAGCGGCAATTGTCGTTTTCCCCGACAATAAATCCGCTTGAAGTCCTCTAAGTATCTGCGTGTTTTCCAAAATTACTAATTTTCAGAAGTCGGATACTTATCTGACCTCTGACTTCTCGAACATTTTAAACAGAACGGCAAAAATAGGCTTTTATTAAATACGATGCTTGATTCCCTCATAAAACTTTTCCCCAATTATGCAGAACGATGTGGATAGTGAATTTTATTGGGAAAATTAATACAGATGCAAGGTATTATTTTGAGTAAAAAATATCAAATTCCTCTTTTTCGTTCAAAACGACTTGTATTTTTAAGTAAAATGAGTTTACTTTGCAAACAAAAGTACTTTTAAAAAATAATTATGCTAAAACAAATTTTAATTTTCGGTTTGTGCCTCATTTTATTGAGTTCCTGCAATTCTACCTATCAATATGGTGTATATGTAAAAAATGAAACGGGAGAAGATTTGAAAGTTGCCTACAAAAGTTCGACAGATGTAAAAGGTGTGGTCGAAGAAACCGTAACATTAAGAGACGGAGAAGGGAAAATGGTCATTTGGACTAAAGACCTCACAGTATCAGACGCAGAAGATACCGGACGCACCACTGCCACACACAGCCACCTCGTAGCCGATTATGTTAATGCGTTTATAAAGGACGATATTCCGAGTAAAATAAAATGGAATGGCGAAGGTGTCCGATTTGAACGGACGGATATAGGGCAAGCGGAGTTTATGATTACCTACACGGCAAAGGATTTTTGAATTGTTTCATGGTTGTATGGCTTCATTGTTTCATTGTTATATGGTTTTTCGCTTTGCGAAAAATAACAACCATGAAACAATGAAACCATAAGACAATTGAACAATGAAGTCTAACAATGTTGGTCGAAAGCCATTTTAAGATTTTCGGCGATATGCTCTGCCATGCGTCCTTCTATCTGATGACGTTCAATGAAATGCACCAATTTACCATCTTTAAATAAAGCAATCGACGGTGAAGAGGGTGGATAAGGCAACATATACATACGCGCCGTATTGACCGCATCTTTATCCACACCTGCAAAAACAGTTGTGGCTTTGTCAGGTCTTTTTGCGTTGTCTAGGGCGAGCTTCGCGCCCGGGCGGGCGTTCGCAGCCGCACAGCCGCATACGGAATTGACAACAACCAAGACCGTTCCTTCCTTACTGTCCAATACTTCTTTTACGGAGTCAGCCGTATTTAAGGCTTCAAAGCCGTGATCAGTCAAATCGCTTTGCATGGGAGCAACTAATTCTGCCGGATACATATTTTTTAAGTTCAAGTTCAAGTTCAAGTTTAAATTTAAATTCATGATTTTTTTGTAAAAAAATCATTATAAATAATTTGCGTTTTTTTATTTATATGAAATAAACTAAACTGAATCCGAACAAATGTTTACAATAATTATCAAGAATAATGGAGAACTAATTTTGACTAATAATCGTTTTGAACGCACTTATTATTCTAATTCCCCAAAACAATACACAAAAATACGCTTTTTTGTTCAATTAAAAATCAAAGCACACGTAATGTCTGTAACAAATTGCACAATAGATGATTTTCATGCGGAGAGCGCAGAGTACGCAGAGGGCTGATAATCAAAATCTCTGCTAGGTGAACGTAAGGAAAATTCTATAATGTGTATTTTTAAGCGTGAGTCGGCGGACATTTTCAAAATCTATCGATACCCCACATCTTTGAGTACCCCGTTTACTAAACTTCAAAAAGTCTATTGATACCCCACAGAATAAAAAACTCATTTGAATTGAATTTCTAAATTTCATAACTCATTGATAATTAATTATAAACTTAAAATGAATTTTTATAAAATAAGTTAATTTTTAAAATTATAATTATTTGGCAATCAAAAATATATATTCTGTGGGGTATCAATAGACTTTTTGAAGTTTAGTAAACGTGGTATCAAGATGTGGGGTATGGATAGATTTCAAAAATGTCCGCCGACTTGCGCTTTTTCGTTTGCCCTGATTATAAAAATCAGAAAGTTATAATTTACACTGATAATGGCATTATCAGATGAGTGAGTTTATCAATATTATTTGTCACAAAAAAAAAATATCGCATGAGATTCAAGCTAATAATTACTTTTCAGAGGATAATAGAACACGAAAAAAGCAGTGTATAAAAACGGTTTTTTAAGTGAACGGCAAATTAACTCATATAAAACACATCAGTTAATGAGTTTTTTATAAATTATAAATAATCATTAGTAATCATTCTGTATGCTGTCACATTATCATATTTTCTCTAGGCACTTTGTTTAGGCTGATGAGTAAAATTTGTTAGCAAATACGCATCAGTAATGTTGAATGAGTTGAATGTTGAATGAATCAAAATGCAACATTTATTTCTTCTTCATTACTTCAACATTATTTATTAACAACATCTTTTTCATCCAAACAAAATGAAGTACACGACTATATTCCAAATTCGGAGATAACGTTGATTTTCTGTAAAATTAAACTGCCACCAGCATCTCCCTTTATCTGACACGGCAAAGCCGTTATTATTGTTTTATTGTTTTATAATTGGCTTTTCTTTAACAGAGAAAATACAATAGCAATCTAAGATGAAACAATTTAACAATTATTACTTTCCCCAGACTGTAAAGTGAGGTTTTACGGTATTCCGTTTTAATACAATTTTGAGATAGTCGTATATTTTTTTGTTTTAATACAAAGGAAACATGAAAAATATATGGACACAAGGGGTCTATTGTCTCTTAGTCATAGCACTGTGGCTGACGGCAACAGCCCACACACCATTAGCAGCATCCGAAATATCCGCTACGTATGGATGTGATTGCGGCAATTCAGACAATTATGAATCCGCTAGCAATTATTACTTTGCCGAAACTGTCGTTATTGAAGGAACGGCAGGTGATACCTGGACGGTTAACTCCACTTACTCGGTAGGTTTGTTAGACGCCTCCGGGGCTTACATGGCAGCTCCCATTGTATTTACGGAAACTTCACCGGGAACTTACGAATTGGACTTCTGGCATCTCAAAGCCTCCGGCTACGGCATCCATGTATCAAGTACTACGGGCGAATATCTTTCTATCAATGGCGTTTGTTTTGACCACTGCAACTCATCTTGCGATGTAAGTGATGGCTTGGTGGTCAATGATTGCGTTTCTGATGATAGGTTTACTTTTAGTCTCACACCGGATGGCGCGGGTTTTTCCGGTACATACAACTTGACGGGGGCGGTCAGTGCATGGGGTATTACAGGTACTTATACTTCACCTCCTCTATTGAGTACGGAAGGTGATTATGACATTGTCATTACTGATGCCAATGACCCTTCGTGTGGTACTACAGTAAATATCCCACCTCCTGCTTGCGCGGCATTATCTATGAATCCGCTCAACAACTGCGATTGCGACCACGAGGATAATTACGAACTTGATGGTGTTTATTTCTTTGCAGAAACGGTGCTTATTGTAGGCGATGCGGGCGATACATGGACGGTAGATATGGATTTTACAGTCGGTCTTTACGATGATTCGGGTAATCCAATGACAGGTCCTTTGGCGTTCACTGAAGTTGCGGCGGGTATATATGCACTTGATTTTTGGTACACCAATGTGTCAGGTTATGGTTTGCATGTTTACGATTCTGCGGGTGATTATGGTTCGGTCAATAATTACTGTCCGGCAGCTTGTCCTTCTCTTTGTAGCATTGATAATGATGGTTTGCTCATCGGCGATTGTTTGCCCGGAGAGCGTTATACATTCAGTCTCAATCCGAGTGGTGAGGGCTTTTCGGGTACTTATAATTTGAGTGGTGATGTAAGTGCAACTGGCATAACAGGTACTTACACTTCATCCCCTATCTTCACCAGTGTCGGCAATCTCAATATCACGATTACTGATGCCAATAATCCAAATTGTACCTATGAGGCGTTTATTCCTGCACCTGCTTGTGCGTCCGAATCATGCAGTATTGATGATCCGGGACTCCAAGTAGGCAGTTGTACGGCAGCAGACCGCTTTATTTTCACGCTTGACCCAAGTGGTTTGGGCTTTTCGGGTACTTATAATTTGAGTGGTGATGTCAATGTAACTAATGTCACAGGCGTCTATACTTCACCGCCTGCGCTCACCAATGTTGGCGACCTCAATGTAACGATACGCGATGCTGCTAATCCGTTTTGTAAAATGACGGTATATATTACTCCACCTAATTGTGATTCAGATGATTGTAACATCAGTGATGACTTCAATTTAGTCGTGCATGATTGTACGCCTGATGGCAGTAGATTTACTTTTACCTTCGAGCCTATGGGCGCAAATTTTTCAGGGGTATATAATCTGAGTGGTGATATTAATGCAACAGGATTGACAGGTGCTTACACCTCACCCCCTGCACTCACAAGCGTAGGATTGATTAATGTTGCCGTTACCGATGCAGCCGACCCTTCTTGCAGCCGTACACTTTATGTAGCTCCCCCTGCTTGCGCTAGCGAACCGCAGGTATGTAGTATTGATGATGCAGGTTTGATAGTCAATGGTTGTTTGCCCGATGGTCGTTTTACATTTACGTTGAATCCGAGCGGTGCAGGTTTCTCCGGCACATACAATATGAGTGGTGATGTCAATCTTTATGGCGTATCAGGTACTTACACTTCTCCTCCTGCACTATCGAATGTCGGCGACCTGAATGTTACGATTATTGACGCCAGTGACCCGACTTGCAGAATGACGGTATATATTCCACCACCTGCCTGCAATGCTGCTGAACCTACCGTAGCTGCCGAGAATGGTTGTGATTGTACTCATCCAGAAAACTATGAATTGAACGGTATCGACTATATGGCAGAAAATGTCGGTATCATAAGCGCGGCAGGTGACACATGGACCGTTGATTTTAATTTCTCAGTAGGACTCACAGATGCTTCCGGTAATTTGATGTCCGGCACTGCTACTTTCACTGAGACTTCTCCGGGACTCTACGAACTTCCATTCTGGCAACGGTGGGGCGCAGGCTACGGTCTTCATGCCTATAATACTGCCGGAGATTATGTATCGCTCAATGGAGTATGCCTCACGCCCTGTAACGTTCCTGAAATGCGCCTCAATACGCACGACACCGAATTGGCAATTTCAGAAGTATATCCTAACCCGACCAAAGGCGGTATCGTGAATTTAGTCTTCAATAGTGAAGCATCCGATAATGCTCAAGTCCTCATTTTTGATGTATTTGGTCAAAACAAAACTGTTATTCCTGTAACTACCAATCAAGGAGCTAACTTTGCTAATATTAACGCAGAGGGACTGCCGGCAGGTACCTATTTTGTAGTTATCGAAAATAATGGTAAGCGTTCCGCTCCGGTTAGATTTATTAAAGTGAATTAATGGTTAATGGTTAATGGTTAATTTTTCGCTACGCGAAAAATGGTTTTATAATTTAATAAATCATAAAAAGAAAGGAGAAAATTGCAATTGCAATTTTCTCCTTTCGTATTTTTATTAATGTAATTAACTAATGCAGTAACCCGTTATTCGTTGATTCGTTATTCGTTTTCTAACTAATTAATAACCAATAATTTACTGTAATTTTTGATTGTTAATGAATTACGAATCGAACCATTAATTATCAATTTATTATAATAAAAATCATTAAATCATTACAAATTAATCATTATCTTCTCGATCCCATGTAACGCATTACAAAAAACAAGACCATAATCAATGCTGATAATGCCGCAGCTACATAAGTCATGGCAGCCCATTTCAAAGCGTCTTTTGCGCCGTCGTACTCTGCGCCCTGTACTGCGCCTGTATCGTCGAGCCATGCCAATGCACGATTACTCGCATCAAACTCTACGGGTAACGTAATAAAGCTAAACAAAGCCGTAATACTAAACAATACGATACATGCCAACATCAAAATACCGCCGACTCCCTGCGCCATTCCCATTCCCATAAATGCCCCCATCAGTACAAATTGCTGCGCCTTCGAAGAAAGCTGCACCAATGGCACAATCGCCGAGCGCATCTGCAAAAAGCTGTATGCCTCTGCGTGTTGTACTGCGTGACCACACTCGTGCGCCGCTACCGCCGCCGATGCTACACTCGTACCCTGATAAATCGGTGGGCTGAGGCTGATAGTTTTGGTTTGAGGGTTGTAGTGGTCGGTCAACATACCTTGCCCTTCCACGATACGTACATCATGCAAATTGTAGTGATCGAGCATCTGTTGGGCTATCTGTGCCCCACTCTGCCCCGAACTCATCGGTACTTGCAAATATTTGTTGATTTTACTTTGTAACACTTTTCCGACCAAGCCACCAATAGCAGCTGCAATCATTGTTACAATCATATAACCCATATATCCTCCCATGTAAGAATTTATTTTTTGTGTGAAAAAAAATTTAGACGTGAGAGAGGAGACGCGAGACAAGAGAAGTGAGTAAAAAATCCTTCTTTGATAATTTTTGCAAAAACAGAAATTGGAATTAATGTAAAATCCCGTCATTCGTCGGGACAAGTTGTAAAAGTTGTAGGACGCGGGCGAACGCGAAACATTTCTTATTTTATTTATTTTTAGATATTTAAATAATAAAAAATAAAACAATTCGTGTACGTACTACAAGCCCTTTTACATTTTGTGTTTTAAATTTTAGAAAATGCAAAAATTGTCAAAGAGCTAAAAATCACCTCATTTCTCTTGTCTCGAATCTCTTGTCTCATATCTACGGTTTAGACTTTGCTTTGCCGATTCGTCACAGCAAATGGAAGTCCAAAACTCCAATGCAAATATAACAGCATTTTTGATGCCGAAGGTTAGAAAATATATACTTAATTCGATGAACGAAGGTAAATTGACGACGAGGGGCGTGCTGATGTGCTGATGTGCTGACGTGCTGATGTGCTGGTGTGCTGATGTGCTGATGTGCTGATGTGCTGATGTGCTGACGTGCTGATGTGCTGGTGTGCTGATGTGCTGATGTGCTGATGTGTCGTGATGTTTTAGTATCTTCGTGCTGCTTTTATATTTATAAAGATACGTCAGTACGTCAACACATCAGCACGTCAGTACATCAGCACGTAAACACATGAAAATAAAATCCAAACTGCCCGACCTCGAAACCACCATATTTACGGTAATGAGTGCGCTTGCCAATCAGCACGGTGCTATCAATCTATCGCAAGGTTTTCCGAATTACGACTGTGACCCTGTATTGAAGGATTTGGTCGCAAAATATGTACAGGATGGCTATAATCAGTACGCACCAATGGCAGGTTTGCCGGAGTTGAATGAGCAGATTTATGCCAAAATCGCGCGTATGTATGGCGCACAGGTGCATCCCGCGAATGAAATCACCATGACCGCAGGAGCGACACAAGCAATTTACACCGCAATTACAGCATTGGTGCAGTCGGACGATGAAGTGATTTTGATAGAACCTGCTTATGATTGTTATCGTCCTGCCATTGAATTGTGTGGTGGCATTCCCGTGCCTTACGAACTATCGAAGCCGGATTATCGGGTCGATTGGGCGGCATTGGAATCGCTCGTGACGCCGCGCACACGGATGATTATGATTAACTCGCCACACAACCCATCCGGCACTGTATTTTCGCGGGAAGATATGCTTGAATTGCAGCGCATTACCGATGATACGGACATCATTGTTTTGAGCGATGAGGTGTATGAGCATATCGTTTATGGGGGGGCAGAACATCAGAGTGTATTGCGGTTTCCTGATTTGTTTGCGCGGAGTGTTGCGACGTTTTCTTTTGGGAAAACATTTCACAATACCGGTTGGAAATTGGGCTACGCTGTTGCGCCTGAATATTTGATGGATGAGTTTCGTAAAGTCCACCAATTCAATGTTTTCTCTGTAAATCGCCCGATGCAACACGCGCTTGCAGAATACATGAAAAATTCCGATAATTACCTATCATTAGGTTCGTTCTTCCAACAGAAAAGAGATTATTTTTTACAAGCAATTAAAACGTCACGTTTTCGTCCTATTACCTGTGCCGGCACTTATTTTCAATCCGTAGATTACAGTGAAATTAGTGATGAACCGGATACCAAATTTGCAGAACGGCTAACGCGCGAATATGGCGTTGCAGCTATTCCTATTTCAGTTTTTTTTAGTCATAAAAAAGATGAAAAAGTGGTGCGGTTTTGTTTTGCAAAAACAGAGGATATGCTGGAGCAGGCGGGTGAATTATTGTGTAAAATTTGAACGTAAAACGGATATTCCTCTCCGTAAAATCAGACAAAATACAGACAGGAATGTCTGTGTTACGTTGATTAAATTGAGTAACTTTGTCGGCATTTTGCAGTCCAAATAACCAAATCACACGTCAACGAATTTACGAATTACGACATTATGCTGAACAGAGAAATAGTTATCCTTTTATTGACACATACTATCGGCATTATTGCCGGATATTTTATTGGTCGTTATTTTAAGAAAAAAAATGACGGCGATTGGCAGGCAAAATATGAAGCTACGCAGGAGGAACTCAAGCAATTGAAGAAGGAACATAAGCAAGAAAAGAAGCAAGCAAATCGCGTCAGACAAGAGCGCGACAAGTTGAAAGAAGAACTCCAAAAGCTCAACCTTGCTCACAAAGAACTGCAACAACAAGCAGATAGGGCTACTGCAGATTTGGTCGAAAAAAGTGAAATCGTCAAAAGGCAAGAAATTGATTACGAACGACTTAGAAATCAATTTGAAAATCTCGAAAAAGCCCACACCAAACTCAAAGAACGGTACGATACCGATATGCACGATAGTAAAAATTGGAAATCAAAACGTACCGAAATGCTTCGTGAAATTGATACCTATAAGAGCAAGTGGACACGCGCCGAACAAGAAAAAACTAAGGTACAAAACCGCTTGAGTGATTATATGCAGCAAATCAATGATTATGAATTGTTGAAAAAAACACACCGCACGCTTTCTATCACACATAAGAAAACAAAAAGTGATTTAAGTTATTGGGAGCAAAGACATTATGATGCACATCAGGAATTGACCGTAGCCATGGAAACTATCGAAATCCAACGCAAAGAGAATCTTGAATTTAAGCAGTTATTAAAAGGTGCAGCACTCAATGAGCAAAATCTGATGAAGCAAATCGGAAATTTCAAAACCAAATTCGTCGATACGCACAATAAGTACCAAGCTTTGATAAAAAATCAGGAAGGCGTTTCGTGAATCGCTGCCGCGCCTTCGAGTGCTTCGTAAAAATCTTCGCCATACTTACGTATTAAGGCATCTTTTACAAACTGATAAACAGGCATTTGCATCTTTTTACCTAGCTCACAAGCTGCCGAACATATCTCCCATTTATCATAATTAATCGCGTCAAAATGCTCATGATGGTCAATCCGTACCGGGTATAAATGGCAAGAAATAGGTTTTAAAAAATCGGTTTTTCCTGCTTTGTGTGCTTCCTCTATTCCGCATTTTGCAATACCGTTTTCGTCGCGAGTCATGTAAGCACAAGCGGTATTATTTACAAGTGTTGTGGCATATTCTTTAGTTTCATCGACATATACGTAAATACCCTGTGTTTCGATAGCTGCTCTGCCCTCCGGCGTCAAAAAAGGCTTCACATCGTCATATATTTTTTTCAAAGTTTCGCGCTCTTCATCTGTCAGTGGCGCACCGTAATCCCCCTCCCAACAGCAAGCTCCTTTGCATGCTTTCAAGTTGCATACAAATTGCACTTCTACCACATCATCACCAATAATTTTATCGTCTATCAATATCATGTTACGAGTTACGGGTTGCGGGTTGCGGTTATTTTTAAAAAAAATAAACCACAATTACACAAAAATACGACAACACAACAACACAAATATGTGACCAAATATGTAATTTTAAGTTTCTATAGCAGAACAAGTTTACCGAACACCCGATATTCGCTGAACGTGTTCTAGTGGTTACATCACTATCGACACTTTGGATACGAAAAAAGAAATATCAGATAAAGAGATTGTAGAACAGATTATCACCACCGGTGATAAGGAGCTATTCAATATTCTTTACGATAGATATGTAGATAAGGTATATCACAAGTGCTTGTTATTAACGAAGGATAAAGAAATCTCAAAAGACCTGACGCATGATATTCTGATTAAAGTGTTTTTGAATATTTCGAAGCTGACAAAAATTACTAATTTTTCTCTTTGGGTACATTCTATTACTTATAATCATTGTATTGACTACCTAAGGATAAAAAAGAAATTTAAGCACGAGGATTATGACGAAGGGCGATTTGAAAATATCTCGGAAGAAGATATCGAGCGCGAACAACAGGAGCTTAAAGAAGTACAGCTTGCCGAATTGGAAGTTGTTTTTCAACAACTAAAAGAAGATGAGAGATTGATTTTACTGATGCGTTATCAGGATGGACTACCCGTTAAAGCTATTGCAAAAGCGCTGAATGTAGGAGAAAGTGCGGTAAAGATGCGACTCAAACGTTCGAGAGACCACTTAGCCGAATTACTGAAAAAATATCGAAATACATGACATGATGCAGGTATTCAAAGAACTAAAACCGTTGGACGGCAGACCGCCCGAAGATTTGAAAGAGGAGGTTTTCACTAGTTTGGAAACCCTTCAACTTATTGCAGATGTAATAGACCTTTTTACATCACAATTTGTCTTGTCTGAAGCTGAGTTGACGAATCTCTTTGATTCTGATTTCTATGATGAACATGAAAATAAAGATAATCCCAAATAAAAAACACCCAGGAACGCGAAATAAATAACATTCCCATGAATAAAAATTATCTACCTGATAATCAAACAAATAAAGCTAAAAAATGTTATTATTTAACACAATTCATCTTCTTTGAAAAGAAAAAACAAAAAAAATAAAGAAATGATGTGACCGATTTCAGGTTTTTCGTTTCTATCATACACAGACACCTAATAGTAATTTGACATATGGATAATTTGACGAGTTGGACGCAATTCTTCTTTGACTCTTTGAAAACGATGGGAGAAAAAATTGTAGCCGTCTTGCCAAGCATACTTGGAGCGATACTTTTTTTACTGCTCGGTTGGTTCCTTGCACGAGTTATCTCCGCAGCCGTTGTACGTCTATTACAAGCTGTAAATTTTGATGCCTTTGCCGACAAAGTAAAAGTTAAAGAATTTTTAAGCAAAGCAAACCTTAATATCAGCGCAAGCGAAATTATCGGACGATTTATTCGCGGTATTATCATTCTGCTGGCTTTTGTCGGTGCCTGCGACCAGTTAGGTTTGACAGTAGTTTCAGAGAAGATAGGCGAGTTGATTAATTATTTGCCAACGCTGTTTGTAGCCATCGTCATTTTTTTGATAGGAGTTTATTTTGCGACTTTTATCAAAGATCTCATTAAAGGAGCTACAGCTTCTTTGGGGATGAGTGCCGGAAGAGTAGTCAGCAATCTTGTGTTTTATTTCCTCTTTATCATGGTCACGCTCACAGCGCTTGAACAGGCAGGAATAGACACTACGGTAATTACATCCAACATGCTGATTATTATGGGTTCTATACTCGCAGCAGCAGCTATCTCGTATGGTTTTGCATCAAGGCATGTGCTGTCAAATATCCTTGCCGGATATGCCGGTAGAAATACTTTTAGGAAAGGACAAATTATTGAAATAGAAGGTGTCAGAGGAGAAATCATTGATATTACAAGTACATCGGTGATTTTGCAGGCGGGAGATGAAAAAATAGTGATACCTAATCATGACCTGTTGACAGGAAAAGTCAAAATTTATTAATGCGTCATTGAAAATGAAATACTCTCCAAACTATTTAATATCATTTTCAATGCCTCACTAAATAAAGGTTTTTCCATAAACCGGGTGTTTGATAACCTGGGGTTGTTTAGCTAACGCGGCAGCCCCAGTTTTTTTTGACTTTTTCCCATAACATCTAATATATTAATTGGTGATAATCAATCACTAATAACGAATCCTTGGATTTGGTTTTTCTTCTTTTTTAGCGAAAGTTACATTGGTTCCTTCGGGAACCAATGTACATTTAAAATAAAATACTTTCGACGCTATTCCCCCTATTCTTCTTTCATTCTTAATGCGACTTTCTCCAGAGTTCCGCTCCTCAACAAATACAAGAAGAGTAAAACAAAGCTCCGCTATTCTTTAGTGAGCCACCCATGCTTAAAATTAGTGCCGTTAGTAATATCCCCTTTCAGCTTTGAATCTGGAAGGGGTTTTTTATTGATATGGTAAAGGCACACGAAGAAAATAAAAGGCACTTTCAAATGAAAGTGCCTTCGCGTCGTTTTTTGTGCGTATTGTGCTAAGCTACCGCCCTCACAGGCAGTGTTTCCAAAGCGTTTTGGATATATTTTTGGAAAGCTTCCATCGAAAATGGTTTTTCAAAATACCCTTTAACGATTTTCAGCTTCTCTATTAGTGCTTTGTCGGTTTTTCGAATAGATGAACTAGATACAAAAACAAGAGTACCCTTATGAAGATGGTAAAAACGCTCACTATAAATCTTAACAAATTCGTAGCCATTCATCATGGGCATATTTACATCTGTGATAATAATTTCGGGAAATTCTTCTTCGGGTAATTCTGACAAGTATTTTAAAGCATCAGGTGCATCTTTGATAAAATGAGCTTCAACCGGAATCTCATCTAAGCCAATCATTGCTTTCGTTAGATACACATCAGCGGGGGAATCTTCTATAAACAGAACTTTGTAACTTCTCTTCTCAGGCATAGGTTAAGTGGATAAAGTAGTTTATTATAAATATTGTTTAGTGTTTTCATAATTAATATACGCAGTTATTTAAATTGCGTTTAATAATCTTGCACAAAAACTACTCGCATATAGCACAAAAAAAGCGTAATGTCTCACAAACAAGACGTTACGCTTTCTTTCTATTTCAAATAGAAAAATCTAAAAAGGCAAAAATCCTTTTACCACTTACCAAATGGCAGAGTATAGAACACCATTTTTTTGCAAAAAAAGCTCTACTCTTTTAATATATAAATCAAATAAGCTATCAAAATACCCGCGATAGGTCCCATCGGCAAGTCTGCATTAGTCATTTCATAACCAAAAAAAACAATACTCACGATTAGCAGAAGTGCCATCGCCAACCAAACTTTAAGTGTAAGATTAATAAGCTCGGTCTTATCAAATGGAAAGTTTAGCCCCAAAATCTGGAAGCTGGTAATCTCATCTTTTTTCTTTTTCTCACTCATAGTTAAAGGTTTTATGGAATCTATGATTTCATTTATAAAATAAAAAGGAGTTCCGGCATTGCCGAAACTCCTGTAAAAATAATAAAAACTTTTCAAAGTCTTGAAACTTCGATTTTATTTTCTTAACCCCAAACTTGGTTTTCTTCTTCTCTACGTTGACGAATACCTACGATAGCCGTGATAGACATCAATAGACCGAGCATGATGAGTCCCCATTCTCCCACAGTTGGGATATTTGCAGGAACTACTCCGAAATTAAAGCCATCGGCTGTACCATCACCATCTATCATAAATGTTCTCGGTCCCACATCGCCACCTGCATCCACATAGCATGGAGGTGCAGCAGTTATCTCGGCACTATAAGTACCACATGTAAATGGTCCTGTAAGTGAGTAGTTACCCATTGCATCTGTTGCAGCAGTACCTATCAATGTCCCGGCTGCATCGAATATATTAACCATAGCACCAGTGAAGTCACAACCGTCAAGGGTGATTGTCCCCGCGATGTCATCTTCACAAGCAAAAACACAAAGTGTATTGTCGATGCAAGTAGCGTTCATATCATAGTTAGTCGCAGTCGGATCACCACAAGCTGCTGTTACAGGCGTAGCGTTTAAACCACAATCTGCACAAGCAGTGCCGTCCGCAAGAATAACGGTTTCTTCTTCATCTGCCGTACATGGGTCGCCATCATCACAAGCTTGTGTGCTGATACATGATGGGTCAATCGTTGCCAAATCCGCACAACCGAGTGGTGTTACACACAAAAGAGCATTCGGTGTATCGCTTGCACCGGGACTAGCTACATATTCTGCAAAACAGATATTATCACAGTATTCACCAAAAGTACAAAGTGTATTGTCAATACAAGTGGCATTTGGGTCGTAATTA